>JASLDZ010000225.1 GCA_030151985.1 Caulobacteraceae bacterium
GTTCGCCAGCCGCCCGACGATCGGAAACAACACGGGCGAGCGGCGCGGCCAGGCGGGGCCCCCGTTCCACAGGAGCGGCCCGTGCGCCGCGTGCTCCAGCGTCCGCAGCTCCGCGCCCTGGGCGGCGACGCAGGCGCGGAGCGTGGCGTCGCCGAAGGTGTGGAGGTCGTCGTCCATGCCGTCCTCAGGGCTGGGCATGAAAAAGCCCGGCGCGAGGGCCGGGCTCCTTCAGCATCGTGTCCGCGTGCGTGCTCAGCGCGGCGCGCCGGCTCCCGCGCGGGGGGGCTTAGGCTTGGGCGGCGGCAGCAGGCCTTCGCGCTGGGCGCGCTTGCGGGCCAGCTTGCGGGCGCGGCGCACGGCCTCCGCTTCCTGGCGCGCGCGCTTCTCCGAGGGCTTCTCGTAGTGCACGTGGCGCTTCATCTCGCGGAAGGTGCCCTCCCGCTGCATCTTCTTCTTCAGCGCCTTCAGCGCTTGGTCGACGTTGTTGTCGCGGACGAAAATCTGGACGATGACCAGGCCCTCCTCTCGAGGCCTCCCGCGGCCTCCGGACGGGCGTCCGAGCACGGGTGAAAACGGGGTATCGGTCCCGGAAGCGCGAGCCTCCGGGATGCGGGAGGCGGCGACATACCAAAGCGCTGCGGCCGTGTCCACGCAGCAGACGTAGCGCCGAGGCCGCGCGGGGCCTAAAACAGGCGCATGGACGCGCCCTTCCCCCTCCAGGACATCGCCGAGGCGGTCGAGGCGCGCGTGCTGGACGCCGCGGTGGAGCTGGCGCCGCAGGTCGGCTGGACCGACCGCCTGGTGGCCGCCGCCGCCGAGCGGGCGGGAGTCTCGGAAGGGGAGGCGCGCCTCCTCCTGCCCAAAGGCGCGCGCGACCTCGCCGCCCTGCTGTGGCGCCGCCACGACGATCGCGCGATGGCCGCCCTCGCTAGCGTCGACGTCGGCGCGCTGAAGATCCGCGAGCGCATCCGCATGGCGGTGGAGGCGCGGGTGGAGGCGGCGGCGGCCGACGCGGAGGCCGAGAAGAAGGCGTCCCCCTTCCTCGCCCAGCCCCGCAACGCGAGCCTGACGCTCCGCCTCGCCTGGGCCACGGCCGACCGGCTGTGGCGCTGGGCGGGCGACACGGCGACCGACGAGAACCACTACACCAAGCGCGCGATCCTGGCCGGCGTGCTGGTCTCCACCGCCGTGACGCGCCTGGCGCGGGGGCGGGAGGCCGCGCGCGCGCATCTGGACGCCCGGATCGACGGCGTCATGCGCTTCGAGAAGTGGAAGGCGGGGCTGCCCAAGCCCTCGGCGGTGGCGGGCGACCTGGCGGCGCGGCTGGGACGGCTGCGCTACGGCGGACGGCCGGCCGCGTCCTGATCCCTCAGGCGGGAACGCGCGCCCGCATCACCACCCGGCCTTCGTCCGCCGCCGCGTCCACCGAGCCGCCCGCCGCCGCCAGGAGCGCGTGGAGGTAGTAGGCCTGCACCCAGTGGCCGGAGAGGCCCTCGTCCAGGGGCCGCCCCTTCAGCCCCGCCTCGACCTCCGGCTTCAGCCGCGCGCGGGGCGAGGAGGCCTCGACGCCGAGCAGGAAGGCATCGCCCTGCTCCACCGCCGTCAGACGCGCGACGCCGCCCGTCGGCAGCGCGCCCGCCGCCAGCTGCGCGAGGTTGAGCAGCGCGCGGGCGGCGGGCTTGTTCAGCTGCGGCGCCTCCACGGCCCAGTCGAGCTCGGCGCGGACGTGGGCGAACACGCCCTCCACCAGCTTCTGCAGCTCGCGCGCGTCGAAGCTCTCCGCCGCCGCGCTGGCCCCGAAGGCGACGCGGGAGAAGGCCAAGAGCGCCACGAGCTTCCTGGCGCTGGCGCCGATCAGGTTCAAGGCGTCGTCGCGCATGTCGTGCGCGGTCGGATCCTCCAGGAGGTCGACGCCGGAAACGATGGCCGAGGCCGGGCTGATGAAGTCGTGGCACATCCGCGCCGCCAGCGTCGCCGCCAGCTCCGCGGCCGCGACGGGTTCGAGCGCGGGCGGCTCGGGTTCGCCGACGTCCATCCACGCGGGAACGGCGGCCTGGGGATCGCTCATACGCTGCGACTCGGCAAAACGACGGGAGAAGGCGAATCTATGGCACGCCGCGCCGCCTCGCGGGAGACGGCGCGTGGCGCGCCCGCGCGGAGCTTCGGCCTCAGCGCCAGGCGTGCATGAACAGCCGCCCCCGCTCGCGGCTCTGCGGCACGAAGGGGTTGTCGGTGAACTCGAAGCGGGTGAAGCCGAACTCGCGGAACATCCGCTCCAGGCACAGCTTGTTCGGCGCCCAGTAGTTGGTGGGGTCGCCCGCCATCTCGTTCCCGAGATAGTAGCGCATCACCGGCTGGTCGAAGTCGTCGAGCACCGTCTCGGTCTCCACCACGACCCTCTCGTCCGCCACGCTGCAGATCGCCTCCACGCCACGGAGCGGGTCCTTCATGTGGTAGAAGACGCCCAGCATCATCACGACGTCGAAGCGGCCGACGGTCCCTGGACTGATGTCCAGCACGTCGACGTCCTTGGACTCCACCTTCGACTGGAAGCGGTCGTGGGCGTAGTCGAAGCCCGCCTTGGTGCCCCAGCCCGGTCCCGACCAGCAGAAGTGGTCGGTGGCCAGCACCCGCGAGGCGCCCCGCCGCTCGGCCTCGAACGAGAAGAAGCCGTCCCAGGCGCCCACGTCGAGCACCGACTTGCCGGCGACCGGGTGCTTGAACACCAGCTCCGCCTCGGTCTGCACGCAATGCAGCGGCTTGACGCCCGTCACCCCGTCGCCCTGTGGAAAGGCATGGGAGTGGAACCACTGCAGCCCGGTCTGCGCGTCCGGCGGGGCGACGGGCGCGTTGGCGGCGGGAACCACCGTCGCCGCCGCCTGGGGCTCGCCCAACACCCGTTTCAGGCGCGCGACGGGCTGGCGGAGGACGCTTCTGAGCGACGGCATGCAAGGTTCCGGAACAGAGGACGGGAGCGGGCCCTCTCTACACGAGGGGTCGGGGCGGCATCTAGGCGAGCCGTCCGGTCACAAGAGCGACGTGCGCCGGCCCACGATGTAGAAGCCGCGGTGCGCCCCATGCTGCACCTGCTCCAGCCCGAAGCGCCGTAGCCCCCGGTCCCACAGCCGGTCGAACACCGCGTTCAGGTCGTAGGCGTACATGGCGATCAGGCCCAGCGGCGCCTGCGCCAGCCGCTCCTCGACACTCGGGCCGCCGCCCTCGCCCGGATCCGAGCCGAAGGGCAGGTGCAGGCTGAGCACGCCGTCCTGAGCCAGGAGGCCCGCCATGCGGCCGATCAGCTCCAGGCCCCGTTCCGGCGGCACGTGCTGGAGCACGATGTAGCTGTTAACCCAGTCGAAGGGCCCCTCCGGCAGCACGTCGACATAGGCCGCCTGGCCGCCGCTGCGGGCGCGGGCCTTCTCCAGCATGCCGGGGGAGATGTCGTAGCCGGTGACGTCGAAGCCGCGCTCGGCCATCGCCTCCGCCAGCCGCCCCACCCCGCACCCGACATCCAGCGCGCGCCCCCGAGGCGGACCCGCCACCCGCTCCACAAGAGCGACGATCGCGTCCACGTCGCGCCGACCCGACTCGTAGAAGGCCTCCAGCGCCTCAGCGTCCATGGCCTCCGTGCGGAACCGCGGATCGGTGACGACGCCGAAGTAGGGATCGGTCTCCCCAAGGTGCCGCCAGTCGGCGTCGGTGTCGCGCAGCCGGGCGGCCGGGTTCAATAGACCCGCGCCTTGGGCGGGATGTAGGCGACGTCGTTCGACATCGTGTAGGCGTGGACGGGACGGTAGTCGAACTTCACCGTGCCGTCGGGGTTCAGCCAGGACAGGGTGTGCTTCATCCAGTCCTTGTCGTCGCGGTCCTTGAAATCCTCGCGGGCGTGGGCGCCGCGGCTCTCCTGGCGGTTGGCGGCGGAGTTCACCGTCACGACCGCCTGGCCGATCAGGTTATCGAACTCCAGCGTCTCCATCAGGTCGGTGTTCCAGACCATGCCGCGATCGCTGACTTTGATGTCGGCGGTGCGGCGGTGGACGTCGGCGATGCGGCCGACGCCCTGGTCCAGCGTCTCGCCGGTGCGGTAGACGGCGACGTCCTCCTGCATGGCGTTCTGCATCTCCAGCCGCAGGGTCGCGGTGGGGGTCGAGCCGGCGGCGTGGCGCAGCTTGTCGAAGCGGGCGATCCCGGCGTCGGACCAGGTCTCCTTCACCTCCGGCTTGGAGCCGTTGGGCGTCACCGTCTCCTTGCAGCGCAGGCCGGCCGCGCGCCCGAACACCACGAGGTCGGTCAGCGAGTTGGAGCCCAGCCGGTTGGCCCCGTGCACGCTCACGCAGGCCGCCTCGCCCACCGCCATCAGCCCGGGCACCACGCTGTCGGGGTCGGCTCCGACCTTGGTCAGCACCTCGCCGTGGTAGTTCGTGGGGATGCCGCCCATGTTGTAGTGGACGGTCGGGAGCACCGGGATCGGCGCCTTGGTCACGTCCACGCCGGCGAAGATGCGGGCGGTCTCGCTGATGCCGGGCAGGCGCTCGTGCAGGATCTTGGGGTCGAGGTGGTTCAGGTTGAGGTGGATGTGGTCCTTGCGCGGACCCACGCCCCGGCCTTCTCGGATCTCGATGGTCATGGCTCTGGAGACCACGTCGCGGCTCGCGAGGTCCTTGGCGCTTGGCGCGTAGCGCTCCATGAACCGCTCGCCCTCGGAATTGGTCAGGTAGCCGCCCTCGCCCCGCGCGCCCTCGGTGATGAGGCAGCCCGAGCCATAGACGCCGGTGGGGTGGAACTGCACGAACTCCATGTCCTGCAGGGGCAGGCCCGCCCGCAGCACCATGGCGTTGCCGTCGCCGGTGCAGGTGTGGGCCGAGGTGCAGCTGAAATAGGCGCGTCCGTAGCCGCCGGTGGCCAGGATCACCTGCTGGGCGCTGAAGCGGTGCAGGGTGCCGTCGTCCAGCTTCCAGGTGGTGACGCCGCGGCAGGTCCCCTCGTCCATCATCAGGTCGAGGGCGAAGTGCTCGATGAAGAACTCCACCTCGCGGCGCACGCTCTGGCCGTAGAGGGTGTGGAGGATGGCGTGGCCGGTGCGGTCGGCGGCGGCGCAGGTGCGCTGCTGGGGCGCCTCGCCGTAGTTCTTGGTCATGCCCCCGAAGGCGCGCTGGTAGATCTTGCCTTCCTCGGTGCGCGAGAACGGCACGCCCCAGTGTTCCAGCTCGTAGACGGCGGCCGGCGCGTTGCGGACGAGGTATTCGATCGAGTCCTGGTCGCCGAGCCAGTCCGACCCCTTCACGGTGTCGTACATGTGCCAGCGCCAGTCGTCCTGGCCCATGTTGCCCAGGCTGGCCGAGATGCCGCCCTGCGCCGCCACCGTGTGCGAGCGCGTGGGGAAGACCTTGGTGATGCAGGCGGTGCGCAGTCCCGCCTCCGCGCAGCCCAGCGCCGCACGCAGCCCCGAGCCGCCCGCGCCCACGACCACCACGTCGAAGCTGTGGTCGATGAAGCTGTAGCTGGAGGCCATGCGAACCTTCTTGAGGTCAGGCCGCGAACGCGACCTTCAGGATGGAGACGACGCCCATCGCGCCCGCGATGAAGGCGATGGCGAGGTTGAGCAGGATCAGCGAGATCTTCAGCCCGTGGCCGCCGATGTAGTCCTCGATGATCACGCGCATCCCCAGTTGAGCGTGATAGAGCCCCACCGCCACCAGGAGCGCCGCCAGCGTCGCGTTCACCGGGTTGTGCAGCAGCGCGACCGCCCCGTCGTAGCCGCCAGGGGCCGCGGCGATCGCCGCCCACACCGCCCACAGGCACAGCGGGATCAGCGCGATGGAGCTCACCCGCTCGGCGATGAAAGCGGCCGAGCCGGTGTGCGAGGCGCCCAGCCCCCGCACGCGGTATCGCGGGGTCAGGTAGTGGCCGGAAGGCGGCGCCATCAGATCGCTCCTGTGGCCAGGGCGATGGCGAAGGTCGCGACCGCACCCGCGATCCCGAAGGCGAAGGCGCCCCAGGCGGTGGCGTCCGCCGTCTTCGGCTGGAAGCCCTTGCCCACGTCCCAGGTCAGGTGCCGCAGACCCGCCGCCAGGTGGTAGAACAGCGATGTCGCGATCCCGAACAGCACCACCAGGCCGAGCGGCGAATGCAGCAGTCCGAGCGCCGTCCTGTACGGGCCGGGACCGGACGCCAGCGCCCAGCCCAGCCCCGCCACGATCAGCGCGCCGACGTAGAGCGCCACGCCGCTCGCCCGGGTGGCGATCGAGCCCGCCATGGTGACGTGCCAGCGCCAGACCTGCAGGTGCGGCGACAGCGGCGCGGCG
>JASLDZ010000242.1 GCA_030151985.1 Caulobacteraceae bacterium
CCGCAGGGCGTGGCCGGTGCGCACCACCTCCTCGGCGAAGAACCCCTGCGGCACCCCGACCATGATCCCCGCGCCGTCGCCGGTCTTGCCGTCCGCGTCCACCGCGCCCCGGTGCCAGACGGCCTTGAGCGACCGGATGGCCAGCTCCACCACCTCGCGCCGCGGCTTCCCGTCGATCGCGCAGACCAGGCCCACGCCGCAGGCGTCCCGCTCGTCGGCGGGATCGTAGGCGTGACCCGCCACTAGGCGGTCGCGCATGGCTTCGTAGGAGAGGGTCATGCCTCTTCTTCTCCCCCAATCATCCCCGCGGAAGCGGGGACCCAGGTTTGAACCGCGCGCTCGCGGCTGGAGGTCATCAGGCGTGGCGGAGCCGCTAAAGCCTGGGTCCCCGCTTCCGCGGGGATGATTGGGGAGAATGGGTGCGCGATCACGCGCCGCCCCCCATCAGCCGCGACGGCCAGCCGATGCGCACCAGCATCCCATCCGGCCCGTTCACGGCGAACTCGTACATCCCCCACTCGCGGTGTCTGAGCACGCCGCCGGGCTTGATGATCAGATCGGGGACGCGGGCGGCGACTTCGGCCACCTGCGGAGTGCGGATGAAGAGGCCGAAGGGGTTGTTCTCCTGCACGGCCCACTCCCCGCCGGTGGGCTGCAGATGCACCTCGCAGCCCCAGCCCTGCAGGATCAGGTAGTTCCCGAAGTCGCCGGTGACGGCGAAGCCCAGCCGCTCCCAGAAGGGGCGGGCCGCGCGCATGTCGTTGCACGGCACGATGGCGAAGGCGCCGACCGAAACGTCCTCGGCCATCGCGCTACTCCGCCGCAATCTTGGCGGAGGCCGCCGTTTGGCCCTCCAGCCAGCGGTGGATGGTGTTGGCGGCGTCCATGCCGTCCTTCACCGCCCAGACCACCAGCGAAGCGCCCCGCACGATGTCGCCGCCCGCAAACACGCCCTCGAGGGTGGTGGTGAAGGCGCCGCGGGGCACGCGGAGCGAGCCGTGGGGCGTGACCGCGAGGTCGGGGGCGGCGAAGGCCTTCGGCAGGTCCTCCGCGTCGAAGCCGAGCGCCTTGATGACGAGGTCAGCGGGGCGGGACTCGGTCCTGCCGGGGATGCCCTCGGGCGCACGGCGGCCGCCACTGTCCGGGGTGCCGAGCTTCATGCGTTGCACCGTCACGCCGTCGGCGCGCAGGCCGCCGGAGACCGCGGCAGGGGAGGCAAGCCAGTCGAACTTGACGCCCTCCTCCTCCGCGTGCGCGACCTCGCGTGCGGAGCCGGGCATGTTCTCGCGATCGCGGCGGTAGAGGCACGTCACCTCGGCCGCGCCCTGGCGCAAGGCGGTGCGGACGCAGTCCATGGCCGTGTCGCCGCCGCCGACCACCACCACGCGCTTGCCCGCCGCGTTCAGCGCCGCGGGCGGCTCGCCGTCGCCCAGGCCTGCGCGGTTCGACGCGATCAAAAAGTCGAGCGCCGGGGTCACGCCCTCGGCGCCCGAGCCGGGGCAGGCCAGCTCCTTGGCCTTGTAGACTCCCGTCGCCACGAACACCGCGTCGTGCTTCGCGCGCAGGTCGGCGAATGAAATGTCTCGCCCGATCTCGCAGTTGAGGCGGAACACCACCCCGCCTTCGGCCAGCCGCTCCACCCGCCGCGCCACGACCGCTTTATCCAGCTTGAAGCCGGGGATGCCGTAGGTGAGGAGGCCGCCGGCCCGGTCGTGCCGGTCGTAGACGGTGACGAGGTAGCCCTTCGCGCGGAGCACGTCCGCCGCCGAGAGGCCGGCGGGACCGGCGCCCACGATCCCCACGCTCTCCGCCCGCTCGCGCGCTGGCCGGAGCGGCGCCACCCAGCCCTCAGCCCAGGCGAAATCCGACAGGTAGCTCTCCACCGCTCCAATCGTGACGGTGCCGAAGCCCGCCTGCTCGATCACGCAGCTGCCTTCGCACAACCGGTCCTGCGGGCAGATGCGGCCGCACACCTCCGGCAGGGCGCTGGTGGCCTGGCTGAGTTCGTAGGCTTCCCGCAGCCGGCCCTCGGCGGTCAGCCGCAGCCAGTCCGGGATGTCGTTATGGAGCGGGCACTTGTTCTGGCAGAAGGGGACGCCGCATTGGCTGCACCGCGCCGCCTGGCCCTCCGCCTCGTAGGCGGCGAACCCGGCGTAGATCTCGCCGAAGTCGTGTGTGCGCGCGTCGGCCGGCCGCTTGTTCGGCATCTCGCGCGGCGTCACCGCGAATTTCAGGAGCCGCTCGGCCATGACCATCCTCATGCGCCGTGCGCCGAGCCCCTATACGGGCATGATCATGCCGCCGATAGGGGATGGTCCAGTATAAAGACTTACCCTAACCCGTCTGTTCCGACTGGCCGAAGCCGTGGGAGCGGCCTTCGTCGAACTGTCCAACTTTTGGACCGCCGACATTGTGACCCTCGGGCTGCGCGAACTGCCCGCCGTCACGGAAGCGCCAGAGGTACGTGGGGAGCACCGACTCCAGCGTCGTCGGCTCCACGCCGAGCTCGGACAGGCCGGGCGCTCCGGCCGCCACCACGTTGTCGGACTTCAGGAGCTCCACCTGGTCGCGGGTGAGCGGGGCCTGCAGGCCGAAGGCGCCCGCCAGTTGGAGCACCGAGCCCAGCGCGGCGGCGGCGGGGAAGGGCAGCGGCAGAAGCGTGCGGCGGCGCTGCACGTCGTGCAGCATGATCTCCATCAGCTCGCGAAAGCTGTGCACGTTGGGCCCGCCGAGCTCGTAGGTGCGCCCCTGCGCCTCCGGCAGCCGCAGCGCCGCCTCCACCGCGGCCCCCACGTCGCCGGCGTAGACCGGCTGGAAGCGGGTGCGGCCGCCGCCGACCAGGGGCAGCACCGGGCTGATCGCGGCCATGGCGGCGAAGCGGTTGAAGAAGTCGTCTTCCGGCCCGAACACGATCGAGGGCCGCAGGATCGTCGCGGTCGGGACGGCCGCGCGCACCGCCGCCTCGCCCTTGGCCTTGGTGCGGGCGTAGGCGGAGGCCGAGCCCGCGTCCGCCCCGATCGCCGACACCTGCACGAGCCGCGCAATCCCGCGGACGGCGGCGGCCTGGGCGATCGTTGCCGCCGCCTTGGCCTGCAGCGCCTCGAAGGTCTGGCGCCCGGTCTCCGCCAGCACGCCTACGAGGTTCACCGCGGCGCCGGCGCCGGTCAGCGCCCGGTCCACGGCGGCGGGGTTCGTCACGTCGCAGGCGGCGAACTCGATCTGGCCGACGTCGCCCATCACCTTCAGCTCGGGCGCGCGGTTGGGGTTCCGGGCGGCGACGCGGATGCGCCACCCTTCGCGAGCGAGCGCGCGCACGACGTAGCGGCCCACGAAGCCCGTGCCGCCGAACACCGTCACCAGACCCTGCATCGCGTCCTCCGTCCGCCCCGGCGAACCGGCCGTGGCGTTAGAGGAACGCGCCAGCGCGTGCAACGCGCCGTCCGGACCTCAGCCTTCGTCGGCCTTGGACGAGGTGGAGTCGGCCGCCAGGACCCTCACCATGCGCAGGATCAGCGGATGGCGCGCCTGCGGCGTGGCGCGGAGCAGGCTCGCGATCTTGCGGCTCTCGGTGCTATCGCCGAGCTCCTCGGCCACGAAGGGCGCGGCCTCCTCGCCCACGCCGGCGTGGCGCCCGTTCAGGCCCTCGAAGAAGGCGCTCACCGGCACGCCCAGGGCGTCGCAGGTCAGGTACATGAGCGCGGCGGGGAAGGCCGCGCCCTGCTCGTATTTCGAGACGGCCTGGCCCGAGGTGTGGCCCATGGCGCGGGCCAGCTCCTTCAGCGTAAGCCCGCGCTCCTGCCGCAGCTTCCGCAGCCGCAGCCCCACGTGCGCGTCGATCTCGGTGGCCTCTCGGCTCCTGGCCTGTCCCATGGCCGCGCTCTTAGAACGGTAAGGTAGCAGCCGCTAGCGGACTCCTCGCGCGGTTGCATTTCGCCGCACCCGGCCACGCTTTCGTCGCCTGAGGGGCGAGCGCGCCTTCACGAGGGACGGGGCCGTTGACCCTCCCTGCGTTCTTCCCTAGAGGGTGCGCCCTCGCGCGATCCGGCGTATCCAACGGGTCGGGCCCAGGTGGCGGAATTGGTAGACGCGCTGGCTTCAGGTGCCAGTGGCTTAACGGCCGTGAAGGTTCGAGTCCTTTCCTGGGCACCACCCGTCCTCCCCTCGCGGAGGGTCGCGTGGCGCGATGCGGCGGTCGGCGTCCCGCCGGCCCCCGGGGGCCTCGCCTTGGACGCATCCCGGGTCCATCCTGCGTCGTCCTTGTCCGCCGGAGCCCGATGACCGTCTTCGTCCATACCGGCGACCTGCCCGCCGACGTCGCCTTCGGCCCGGCCGTGGCCGTCGATTCCGAGACGCTGGGGCTGCGGCTGGGCCGCGACCCGCTGTGCCTGGTCCAGCTGTCGGACGGGAAGGGGGACGCGCACCTCGTGCAGTTCGATCGCGCCGCATACGACGCGCCGAACCTGAAGCGGCTGCTGACCGATCCGTCCGTGCTGAAGCTGTTCCATTTCGGGCGCTTCGACATCGCCATGTTCCAGCTGCACCTGGGGGTGACCACCGCGCCCGTCTACTGCACCAAGATCGCCTCCAAGCTGGCGCGCACCTACACCGACCGGCACGGGCTGAAGGACATCCTGAAGGAGCTCCTGGGCGTGGACGTCTCCAAGGCGCAGCAGTCCAGCGACTGGGGCCAGCCGGCGCTGACGCCCGAACAGCAGG
>JASLDZ010000310.1 GCA_030151985.1 Caulobacteraceae bacterium
CCAGCGCCTCGGCGAGGAGCCGCGGTCCGCGGGGCGCGCCGGCCAGGTCCAGCACGGCGATCCCGCCCAGACCCTTCAGCCTCAGCAGGCGCACGGCGTGGCGGATCGCGCGCAGAGTCTGCTCGGCGGCGCGGCGGCCCCGCGCGCCCTCGGCGAGGTCGACGTCGACGGCGGTGAGCGCGCGGGTGGGCTCGACATGCAGGGTCAGGCCGCGTCCGAGCGGGTGGGAGACCTCCAGCGCCGCCTCCGCCGCCAGGTCGGCGGCTTCGCGGGCGAGCGCGCCCATCTCGAGCGTCGCGGCCGGGGCGAAGCCGGCGAGGCGCGCCTCCAGCGAGGGCGCAGGCGCGAGACGGCGCAGGGGGCCCGCGTCCGCGCCCTGGACCCGCAGGCGCGGCCCCTTGTCGGCGTAGGCCTCGGCCGCGACCTCCACCCGCAGCGCCGCCCCCAGCGGCGGCGCGGCGCCCGGAGGGAAGGCGGCGACCCCGTCCATGCCCGAGACGAGCTCGACATAGCCCCGGTCGCGCGCCGGGGTGAGGGCCCGCAGGCGGCCGACGTGCACCTCGCCCAGCGCGGCGCGGGGCGGCTCGCCCTCGCGCTCGACCAGCAGGCGCTCCGGGCGTCCGTCGAGCAGCACGACGCCCCGGCGCTCGTCGGGCGCGA
The DNA here is from genome assembly GCA_030151985.1 of Caulobacteraceae bacterium. Lineage (GTDB taxonomy): Bacteria > Pseudomonadota > Alphaproteobacteria > Caulobacterales > Caulobacteraceae > JASLDZ01. The sequence goes on from JASLDZ010000310.1 coordinate 661, forward strand.
CGTCCAGCAGGATGCGGCGCACGCCCTCGCCCATCAGCCGGCGCCCCGCCAGCCGAGCCCGACGAGCAGGGCGCGCGTCTCGTACAGCGGCAGGCCCACGACGCCGGTGTAGGAGCCGGACAGCGCGGTGATGAAGCCGCCGAAGCGCTTCTGGATCTGGTAGGCGCCGGCGACGCCGCGCCACTCGCCGGACGCGATGAAGCCGTCGACCTCGGCCGCCTCCAGCCGCTTCACCTGCAGCCGCGTCTCGCTGAGGCGATGGGCGACGCGGCCGCCCGGCGTGGCGACCGCGACGCCGGTCAGCACCCGATGCGCGCGGCCGGACAGCAGCGCCACCATGCGCCGGGCGTCGGCTTCGTCCTTGGGCTTGCCCAGGTCGCGGCGGCCGACGGCGACGGTGGTGTCCGCCGCCAGCACATAGGCGTCCGGGTGGGCGGCGGCGGCGGCGCGCGCCTTGGCCAGAGCCAGCCGCACGACCATCAGGCGCGAGGTCTCGTCCTTCAGCGGCGTCTCGTCCACGTCAGCGGGGGCGACCGCGTCGGGAACGATGCCGATCTGGGCGAGGAGTTCGAGCCTGCGGGGGCTGGCGCTGGCGAGGATCAGGCGGGCGATGGGTTCAGCCTCCGAAGCCGGCGGGGCGGCCGAAGTGGTCCAGGATGCGCTTGTCGAGCGCGTCGCGCACGGCGCGATAGGCGGCCAGGCGGGCGTCGCGCGCGCCCTCGGCGATCGTGGGGTCGTGGGTGGGCCAATAGACCACCTCGGTCGCCATGTGGCGGGCGTACTCCAGGGCGCGGTGGTGCGCCTCGGGGCTGAGCGTGACGATGGCGTCGAAGCTGCCGTCCTCCAGCGCCTCGAACCGCTTGGGCGTGTGGTCGTGCAGGTCGCCGCCGAGCTCGTCCATGACCGACACCGCGAACGGGTCCACCTCATCGGCCGCCTTCAGCCCGCACGAGTCGACATACACCCGCCCCCCGAACCGCCGCCGCATCAGGGCCGCGGCCATGGGGCTGCGCACGCGGTTCAGCGTGCAGGCGAAGAGGACCGCGCCGGGGAGCACCTATCCCTCCCCCGAAGTGGGGAGGGGGGACCCGCGAACGAAGTGAGTGGGGGGTGGGGTGCGTGACGGGAGGAGCGCCGGCGACTTGCCCCACCCCCCACTCGCTGACGCTCGCGGGTTCCCCCTCCCCATGAAGGGGAGGGAGAGGGGATCACGCAGCCTCACGTCTAACCCCGCCAGTGCAGCGCGCAGACCAGGGTGAACAGGCGGCGCGCGGTGGCGCGGTCGACCGCGACCTTGCCCTCCAGCCGCTCGCGCAGCTTGTCGGAACCCTCGTTGTGGAGGCCGCGGCGGCCCATGTCCAAGGCCTCGATCTGGGCGGGCGTCGCGTTCCTGATCGCGGCGTAGTAGCTGTCGCAGATCAGGAAGTAGTCCTTGATGATGCCCTTCAGCGGGGTGAGCGACAGCAGGTGGCGGCGGGGTTCGAAGCCGACGCCCGAGATGTCGAACGCCAGGCGACCGTCCACCAGCGACAGCTTCAGATCATAGGGACCGCCCTCGGCGTCGACGGGCTGGAAGCTGTTCTCGTCCAGGAGGTCGAAGATGGCGACCTCGCGCTCGTGCTCCTGGTCGCGGTTGGCGGCGCCGAGGCTCGCCTCGTCGATCACCACCGAGCGGAGGTGGGGGACGCTCACCGCGCGGCGCCCTGCCCCAGCCGCAGCGCGGCGGAACGGCTGTGCGCGGGCAGACCCTCCGCGTCGGCCAGCGCCACCGTGGGGGGGCCGAGCTTCGCGAAGCTTTCGGGCGAGCATTTCAGCACCGAGGTGCGCTTGAGGAAGTCGTAGATCGACAGCCCCGAGGAGAACCGCGCCGCCCGGCTGGTCGGCAGGACGTGGTTGGACCCGGCCACGTAGTCGCCCACCGCCTCGGGCGTCGAGCGGCCGAGGAAGATGGCGCCCGCGTGCCGCACCTTGTCGGCCACGGTCTCCGGATCGGCGCAGGCGAACTCGACGTGCTCGGGCGCGATCGCGTCGGTGAGCGCGGCCCAGCGGTCGCGGGGGGCGAGGATCGCGGCGCCGTGCCGATCCCAGCTCGTGCGCGCGGTCTTCGCGGTCGCGAGCGTGTCGAGCTGGTCCTCGATGCTGCGCAGCACGTTGCGCAGCAGGCCCGGGTCGTCGGTGACCAGGATCGACTGGGCGTCGGGGTCGTGCTCGGCCTGGGCCAGGAGGTCGGCGGCGAGCCAGGCGGGGTCGTTGTCCGCGTCGGCGCAGACCAGCACCTCGGAAGGCCCCGCCAGCGCGTCGATGCCGACGACGCCATAGAGCCGCCGCTTGGCCGCCGAGACGTAGGCGTTGCCGGGGCCGACGATCTTGTCCACGGGCGCGATCGGGCCGGCGCCGTAGGCGAGCGCCGCGCACGCCTGCGCCCCGCCGACCCGCCACACCTCGTCCACCCCCGCGACCTGCGCGGCGGCGAGCACCGCGGGCTCCAGCCGTCCGGGCGGCGTGACCATGGCGATCCGGCCGACGCCCGCCACGCGCGCGGGCACGACGTTCATCAGCACGCTGGAGGGATAGGCCGCCCGGCCGCCGGGCACGTAGACGCCGACGGAGTCCAGCGCCGTCCACCGCCAGCCGAGTTCGACGCCTGCGTCGTCCGTCCACCGCGCGTCGGCCGGGCGCTGGCGCTCGTGGTAGGCGCGGATGCGGGCGGCGGCGAAGGCCAGCGCATCGCGCACCTCCCCCGGGCAGGCGGCGGCGCCGGCGGCGATCTCTTCCGGCGCGACCCGAAGCGTCTGCTCGGTCAGCTCGACCTTGTCGAAGCGGCGGGTGAGGTCGAGCAGGGCGTCGACGCCGCCGGTCCGCACCTCGTCGATGATCGAGGCGACCGCCGCGTCCACGTCCGCCGGCGCCCCGCGGCGCTCGTTCAGGAAGGCGGCGAAGTCGGCGTCGAAGTCGGCGTCGCTGGCGTCGAAGCGGCGCATCAGCGACTCGCCCCCTCCGTCCGTCGCTTCGCTCCGGACACCTCCCCCGCAAGCGGGGGAGGCCTGATGACTCGGCCGCAAGCTTTCAGGGCTCCCCCGCGCGCGGGGGAGCTGGCCCGAGCGTCAGCGAGGGTCTGAGGGGGCAAGTGTCCGGACACGGCGACTACGCCTCGTGGCGCGGGGCGCCGTCGCAGGGGGTGAGGGGGCCGATGTCCACCAGGGCGGCGTCCACGCACTCCACCTCGACCCGCAGGTCGCCGCAGCCCGCGAAGTGCAGCATCACAACGCCGCCCGGAGGCTCGGCGTCGGCGTGGAATTCGCACGCGAGCAGGCTGCAGGTCTTGTCCGGCTCCTTCGTATCCAGCCCCCGCGCCTTGACGCTGAGCACGTCGCCGAACTGCACGGCCGCGTCGACCTTGTTCCTGGGATCGCACTCGTGCCGGAAGCGGGTGATCGGGAAGGTGAGCGTGCGCGCGGCCGGGGCGTAGGAGATGTCGGCCAGCCGCACCGACCCGTCCTGCATGGCGGCGGACAGGATCACGAGGTCCTCCGCGTCCTGCGCCAGGAGGCGCAGCGGCGGCCGATGTCCGCCCTCGCCCGCGACGGGGCCGGGCTCGGCGTCTTCCAGCTCGACGGGGGAGGCATCGTCGGGCGTCATGCCGCCTCCTCCCGCGGGACGGCCGCTTCGCCGTCACCCTTCAGCCGCACCACATCGGCGCCGCAGCGGCCGAGCTTCTCCTCCAGCCGCTCGAACCCACGGTCCAGGTGGTAGACGCGACCGACCGTCGTGCGCCCCTCCGCGACGAGGCCCGCGATCACCAGGCTGACGGACGCGCGGAGGTCGGTGGCCATCACCTCCGCGCCGCGCAGGGCCTCGACCCCCCGCACCCGCGCCTCGCCGCCGTGGACGCTGATGTCGGCGCCCAGCCGCGCCAGTTCCGGCGCGTGCATGAAGCGGTTCTCGAAGATCGTCTCGCGGATGGTGCTGGTCCCCTTGGCCGTGGTCATCAGCGCCATGAACTGCGCCTGCACGTCGGTGGCGAAGGCGGGATAGGGGGCGGTCTCGACGTCCACCGCATCGAGGCGCTGACCGCCGCGGCGCCTGATCGTCACCCCGTCGGCGGTGGGCGTGACCGAGGCGCCGGCCTCGGCGATCTTGTCCAGCAGGGCTTGGAACAGCTTCGGGTCGGTGTTGGTCAGCGTGACCTCGCCCCCCGCCATCGCGGCGGCCACGGCGTAGGTGCCGGCTTCGATGCGGTCGCTGATCACCCTGTGCGTCGCGCCCGAGAGGCTGGAGACGCCCGTGATGCGGATGGTCGGCGTGCCCGCACCCTCGATCTTCGCGCCCATCATGTTCAGGCAGTCGGCGAGGTCGGCGATTTCGGGCTCGCAGGCGGCGTTCTCGACCACCGTCTCGCCGTAGGAGACCGCCGCCGCCAGCAGCGTGTGCTCCGTCGCCCCCACCGACACGAACGGGAAGCGGATGCGCCCGCCCTTCAGCCCCCGCGGCGCCTGGGCGTAGACGTAGCCCTCCGCCAGGTCGATCGAGGCGCCCAGCGCCTTCAGCGCGTCCAGGTGCAGGTCGACGGGACGGGCGCCGATGGTGCAGCCGCCGGGCAGGCTCACCTTGGCGTGGCCGGTGCGCGCGAGCAGCGGCCCCAGCACGTTGAACGAGGCCCGCATCTGCCGCACGAGGTCGTAGGGCGCGAAGGCCGAGACGATCTCGGCCGCGTGCAGCACGGTCTCGGGGCCGCCAGATTCGGAGGCCGGCCCGTCGCGCTCGGTCACCTCGGCGCCCAGACGCGTGAGCAGCTTGCCGAGGAAGCGCGTATCGGCCAGCCGGGGC
>JASLDZ010000356.1 GCA_030151985.1 Caulobacteraceae bacterium
CTGGCCCTGCAGCGCCTGAAGGAGGAGGCCGAGAAGGCGAAGAAGGAGCTGAGCTCCACCGCCCAGTACGAGGTCAACCTGCCGTTCATCAGTATGAACGCGTCGGGCCCGCTGCACCTCAACATCAAGATGACGCGCGCCAAGCTGGAGGCGCTGGTCGAGGACCTGATCAAGAAGACGATCGGCCCCTGCGAGTCGGCGCTGAAGGACAGCGGCTACAAGAAGAGCGACATCGACGAGGTGGTGCTGGTCGGCGGCATGACGCGCATGCCCGCCGTGCAGGTCGCCGTGCAGGAGTTCTTCGGCCGCGAGCCCCACAAGGGCGTCAACCCCGACGAGGTGGTCGCTCTCGGCGCCGCGGTGCAGGCCGGCGTGCTGCAGGGCGACGTCAAGGACGTGCTGCTGCTCGACGTGACGCCGCTGACGCTCGGCATCGAGACGCTGGGCGGGGTGTTCACGCCGCTGATCGAGCGCAACACGACCATCCCGACCAAGCGCAGCCAGGTGTTCTCCACCGCCGACGACAACCAGTCGGCCGTGACCATCCGGGTGTTCCAGGGCGAGCGGCCGATGGCGCAGGACAACAAGGTGCTGGGCCAGTTCGACCTCGTGGGCATCCCGCCCGCGCCCCGCGGCATGCCGCAGGTGGAGGTCACCTTCGACATCGACGCCAACGGCATCGTGCACGTGACGGCCAAGGACAAGGCGACCAACACGGAGCAGTCGATCCGCATCCAGGCCAACGGCGGCCTCTCGGACGCGGACATCGAGCAGATGGTCAAGGACGCCGAGGCCAACGCTTCGGCCGACAAGACCCGCAAGGAGCTGGTCGAGGCCAAGAACCAGGCCGACGCCCTGATCCACCAGACCGAGAAGAGCCTGGCCGAGTTCGGCGACAAGGTCGGCGCGGCGGAGAAGACCGCGATTGAGCAGGGCCTGGCCGACCTGAAGTCGGCGCGCGAGGGCGAGGACCTGGAGGCGATCCGGTCCAAGACCCAGGCGCTGGTGCAGGCCTCGATGAAGCTCGGCGAGGCGATGTACGCCGCGCAGCAGTCGGAAGCCGCCAACGAGGCGGGCGAGGCTCCCAAGGACGACGGCGTCGTGGACGCCGAGTTCGAGGAAGTGAGCGACGAGAAGAAGTCGGCCTGAGGCCGGCTGCCGAACAGGGGCCCCGCGTCGCAGCGACGACGCGGGGCTTCCTCGTCTAGGGATCGAACCGCCGCCCGCCAAAGGGCGTGAGCGGCGGGCGTGAGGGCTGACGTGGCGCGCGACTACTACGAAGTGCTGGAAGTCGAGCGGACCTGCACCGAGGTCGAGCTCAAGGCCGCCTTCCGCAAGGCGGCGATGAAGCACCATCCCGACCGGAACCCGGGCGACGCCCAGGCCGAGATCCGGTTCAAGGAGTGCAACGAGGCCTATTCCGTCCTCTCCGATCCGCAGAAGCGTGCGGCCTACGACCGCTTCGGCCATGCCGGCGTGAATGGGAACGGCGGCGGCGGCCAGCACGGCTTCGCCGACGCCTCCGACATCTTCTCATCTGTCTTCGGCGACGCGTTCGGCGAGATGTTCGGGGCCGGACGGCGCGGCGGGGGAGGGCCCCAGCGCGGCAACGACCTGCGCTTCGACCTCGAGATCACGCTGGAGCAGGCGTTCGCGGGCGCGGAGGAGGCGATCACCGTCCCCTCCACCGCCAAGTGCGAGACGTGCGACGGCAGCGGGGCCAAGCCCGGCACCAGCGTCAACACCTGCCAGACGTGCGGCGGGATGGGCCGCGTGCGCAGCCAGCAGGGCTTCTTTTCAATGGAGCGCACCTGCCCCCGCTGCGGGGGCGCCGGCAAGGTGATCCCCGACCCCTGCCGCACCTGCCACGGCGCCGGCCTCGTGCGGCGCGAGCGCACGCTCAGCGTCCGCATCCCCGCGGGCGTCGACGACGGCGCGCGCATCCGCCTTTCAGGCGAGGGCGACGCGGGCGCCCGGGGCGGCCCGCGCGGCGACCTCTACATCTTCCTCTCCGTCGCGCCCCACGACCTCTTCCAGCGCAACGGCATGGACCTGCACGTGCACGCGCCCATCCCGATGTGGCAGGCGGCGCTCGGCGGCGAGGTCGACGTGCCGTGCCTTTCGTCCGGCAAGGACGGCGAGCGCCCTTGCGAGGGCGACTGCAAGGCCACGGTGAAGGTGCCCGAGGGCGCGCAGACCGGCCGCACCATCCGCGTGCGGGGCAAGGGCATGCCGAGCCTGCGCGGCCGCGACCGGGGCGACCTGATCGTGGAGTTCTACGTCGAGACCCCGTCCCGCCTCACCGCGCGCCAGAAGGAGCTGATGAAGGAGCTGGCGGAGGCGGAGGCCGCCCCCCACCATCCCCGCCACGCCGGCTTCTTCGACAAGGCCCGCAAGTTCTGGGACGGATTGACCGGGGTGGAGACCGACGCACGGGTCTAGGACCGCCGAAGGCCCCCTCAGTCACGCCGCTGGCGCGGCGCGACAGCTCCCCCGCTTCGCAGGGGAGCAGAGCTGCGGACGGCGCTTCATCTCTCCTCCCCTGCGAAGCGGGGGAGGTGGCGCTCGCGCAGCGAGCGACGGAGGGGGCCGCGGCTGGAAGCTCGCCTACCGCTCCTGCTCCACCAACCCCGCCAGCCAGCCGCGCGCCTTCTCCAGCTCCGGCCACGGCGTCTCGCCCGCCGGGTAATGCGCGCCCAGCACAACGCTCAGGACCGCGTTCAGCGTCTCCAGCCGGTCGCGGCCGGTGGCGGTGTCGGCCAGCGGGATCAGCCTCTCGCGGAAGGTGGAGAGCGCCTGCACGGTGTCGGAGATGACGTAATCGTCCTTCTGCGGGCGGGCGGCCAGCACGGCGTCGAGCTTGTTCAGCGCCTGGCGGCCCGCGTCGAAGCTCGCCGATTCCGTCATGCCGCGGGCGCCGTCTGTCGCGTCAGCCGCCCGGCGCGCAGGCCCACCGTCACCGCCTTGGTGGTGTGGATCGAGGTGTTGGCGTCGCCTGTGATGGCCAGGAGCACGTTGGCGGGCTCGCCGCGCGAGTAGCCCTTGGGCCCGAACACCCACGGCATGCCGATCTGGTGCACCGTGCGCCCGTCGATGGTGAAGGGCTGCATGCGGGGCGTCACAAGCGCCTTCACCTCGATCTCGCCGCGCAGGCTGGAGATCACTGTCCAGCCGCCGTTCTCGATCCCGAGTTCGCTCGCCAGCTCGGGCGAGACCTCAACGAACGCCTCCGGCTGCAGCTCGGCGGTGTGTGGCATGACGCGGGTGGTGACGCCGCCGCAGTGCAGCTCGGTCAGCCGGTAGGTGGTGAAGACGTAGGGGAAGCGCGGATCGCCGATCTCGTGCAGGTCGTTGCCCTTGCGCTTCCAGATCTTGGCGGTCGGGTTGCGCTGCTGGCCGTAGAGCAGGTTCCTGACCGGGCTCTCCACCGGCTCGTAGTGGGTGGGCAGCGGGCCGTCCTTCAGCCCGGTGGTGACGAACACCTGCGCCAGCCCGTCGGCCTCCAGCATGAAGGGCTGGTCGCCGCGGTGCGCGTCCATGCCGTGCGGGCGCTTGGTCCAGTCGGGGCGGTAGGAGGGCGCGCGGTCGGGCAGGAAGTCGGGTGTGTCCGTGCCCGTCCACTTGCCGGACTCTTCGTCCCACCAGATCATCTTCTTGCGCTCGGACCAGGGCTTGCCGTCCGGGTCGGCGGAGGCGCGGTTGTAGAGGGTGCGGCGGTTGGACGGCCAGGCGAACGCCCAGCCGGCGTGGCTGGTGTCCTCGCCCGGCGCGTCGGGGCGGCGGCCGCGGGCGAGGTTTTGTCCCTCCTCCGGGAAGATGCCGCTGTAGGCCCAGCCGCCGCAGGCGGTGGAGCCGTCGTCCTTCAGGTCTTGGTACTTGGCCACGTGCTTGCCGTCGGCGACGGTGTAGCCGTTGATCTCGCGCAGCACCGCCTCGGCGCTGATCTCGCCCTGATCGTCCACGACGGGGTAGTCCCAGGTCAGCGCCTGGATCGCCTTGTCGCGCTCCAGCGGGCTGTCGGCGTAGAGTTCCTTCAGCCGCTTGCCGAGCCAGTGCACGAACCACAGGTCGCTGCGGCTGTCGCCCGGTGCGTCCAGCACCTTGTCGTGCCATTGCACCAGCCGGCTGGTGTTGGTGACGGTGCCCTCCTTCTCGCCCGCGAGCGAGGTGGGGAAGAAGAACACCTCGGTACCGATGTCCCCGGGCTTGACCTCGCCCTTGCGGACGCGGCGGCCGTCGCGCCAGAAGTCGGCGGTCTCGGTCATCGCCATGTCGCGGACGACCAGCCACTCGAGCTTGGCCATGCCCTGCTCGACCAGCTCGGTGTTGACCGCCCCCACCATGGGGTTCTGGCCGAAGATGTACTGGCCCTTGACCACGCCGTTGGCCATCGACAGCGTCATCGGCTCCTGGCTGCAGTCGCTCGTGAGCTTGGGCCAGAACTGGTAGCCCCATTCGTTCTCGGCCGTGGCCGCCTCGCCGTACCAGGCCTTGAGCAGGCTCACGACATACTTGGGCATGTTCGCCCACCAACCCGTCGTGGGGGTCTCGGTCTTCAGGTAGTCCTTCAGCGTGCCGTGGCTGTGGAAGGCGTTGGGCTGCGGCAGGTAGGTCGGCAGCATGTTGTAGAGGGTCGGGATGTCGGTCGAGCCCTGGATCGACACGTGCCCGCGCAGCGCCATCACCCCGCCGCCCGGCCGTCCGACGTTGCCCATCAGCGCCTGCAGCAGCGCCGCGGCGCGGATGATCTGCACGCCCACCGACTGGTGCGTCCAGCCTACGGCGTAGCAGAGGGCGGTCGTGCGCTCGCGCCCGGAGTTTTCAGCTAACAGCTGAGCGATCCGCTCGAACGTCTCGGCCGGGCAGCCGGTGACGCGCTCCACCATCTGCGGCGTGTAACGGGCGTAATGCCGCTTCATGATCTGGTAGACGCAGCGCGGGTGCTGCAGCGAGCGGTCCTCTGCCGGCGGCCCCTGCGTCATCGACTCGTAGTCGACGTCGCCCTCGGCCTGCTCCTCGCCCGAGACGCGATGCTCGGAGACGGAGGAGGGCACTACCTTGCCCTCGTACTGCCAGGTCGCCTCCTTGTAGGAGCCGTTGTCCTTCTCGAACCCCGAAAAGAGCCCGTCGTTGGTCTCCGGGTCCTCGTAGCCCTCCTCGATGATGCGGGCGATGTTGGTGTAGTTCAGCGCGTAGTCGCGGAACCACAGGTCGTGCTCCAGCACGTAGCGGATCAGGCCGCCCAGGAAGGCGATGTCCGACCCCGAGCGCATCGGCGCGTGCAGGTCGGCCAGCGCCGAGGTGCGCGTGAAGCGCGGGTCGATGTGGACGACCTTGGCCCCCTTGCGCTGCGCCTCCACCACGAAACGGAAGGCGATCGGATGGTTCTCCGCCATGTTGGAGCCCATCACGATCACGCAGTCGGCGTTCGCGATGTCCCACAGGGCCATCGTCGCCGCGCCCCGTCCGTAAGTGGTGCCCAGACTGGGCACCGATGAGGAGTGTCAGATCCTCGCCTGGTTCTCGATGTTGACGAGGCCTAACCCACCTCCGAACAGCTTCTTGATGAGGTAGTTTTCCTCGTTGTCCATCGTGGCCCCGCCGAGGGAGCCGATCCCCAGCGTCTGGTTCACGATCCGCCCGTCGGGGAGGCGGTGGACGAAGGTCTCGTCGCGCGCCTTCTTGGTTAGCTGCGCCACCCGCTCCATCGCCCAGTCGAGCGGCTTGACCGTCCATTCCGTCGCGCCGGGCGCACGGTGCAGCACCTGGTTGATGCGCTTGGGGCTCAGCAGCATGCCGAGCGTCCCACCGCCCTTGGGGCAGAGCGTGCCCTGGTTCACCGGGCTCCGGGGGTCGCCCTCGATGTGGATCGGCTTGCCGTCCTTGGCGTAGACCAGCTGGGCGCAGCCGACCGCGCAGAAGGGGCAGATCGAAGTGCCGACCGTGTCGGCCTGCTCCAGCCGCGGCCGCCATTCCCTGGACTGGGTGCTGATCGCGCCCTCGGCGTAGACGCTGTGGCCCGCGAACTGGCGGGGCAGGGTCCAGTCCTTCAGGAAGTCGGCGGCGCGGCCGAGCAGGGTCTGGCGCAGTCTCGGCATGGGCGCGCTCCGAAGACGGATCCGACGGTCAACCGGCGCTGGCGTCGCCGGTTCCAGGCTGCGACATCCTTGCACGCCCGTTTCGGCTGTCCTCATCGAAGCGGCAACTCCTGGGCGTGCTGCGGGTTGGTTGGTCGGCTGAGGGGCTGTGCGTATGCCGAGTATGACGGGACGGGTCGCGATCGTGCAGGAGGGCCGCTTCCAGCTCACCGACGACGCCGGCGCCTCGCACCTCTTCATCCTGGGGTCGAACACGGCGGAGACGCGGATGCTGCTTCCGCTCCAGCGCAGCGGCGCACGGGTGACCGTCACCTACCGCGACGCCTCGCACCTGATCGGCCTGCAGGCGCTGGCGATCGACGCTCCGGCTGACGCTGGGGCCGCCTGATGTTCGTCTCGCCGCGCGTCCAGGACCACGCCCAGTCCAAGCTGCCGGGACCCATCCCCCGCGAGGCCGAGCTCACCGCCGGCGTCACCATCGAGCCCGGCAAGTCGTACGGCTTCTTCACGGACACCACCGTCTGCATCGGCTGCAAGGCCTGCGAGGTGGCGTGCAAGGAGTGGAACAACCTGCCCGCCGACGAGGTGGGGCTGACCGGCCAGTCCTACGACAACACCGGCGCGCTCTCGGCCAACACCTGGCGCCACGTCGCCTTCGTGGAGAAGACCGGCGACCAGGGCGTGCGCACCGACATCGAGACGCCGTTCCAGTCCGGCTGGCTGATGATGAGCGACGTCTGCAAGCACTGCCACAACCCGCCGTGCATGGAGGCCTGCCCCACCGGCGCGCTGTTCAAGACCGAGTTCGACACCGTCGTGGTGCAGCAGGACATCTGCAACGGCTGCGGCTACTGCGTGCCGGCGTGCCCGTTCGGCGTCGTCGAGCTGTCCAAGATCGATGGCAAGGCACACAAGTGCACGCTCTGCTACGACCGGCTGAAGGGCGGGCTGGAACCGGCCTGCGCCAAGAGCTGCCCCACCGACTCCATCCAGTTCGGCGAGGTGTTCGACCTGGTGGACCGCGCCAAGCAGCGGGTCGCCGACCTGCATGAGCGGGGTGTGGAGACCGCCTACCTCTACGGGGTGGAGGACGGTCCGGGCGCGACCGGCGACCTCGGCCACCTCAACGCCTTCTTCCTGCTGACCGACCGGCCTGAAGTCTACAACCTGCCCGTCGCGCCTACCCGCGCCTCCCGCCGGGTCAAGCCGGCGCTGACCGCGGGCCTGCTCGCCATGGCGGGCTTCGCGCTGGCCGCGGTGGCGGCCTTCGCCTCCACGCCGGAGCGCGGGCGATGAGCGAGCGGCTCTCCGGCAAGCTGGAGATTGACAACCGTACCGCGCCTCGGGGCTCGGTGAACCGCGCGCGGCGCTGGCGCGAGCCGCAGGAGCAGCCGGAGTCTGCCTCGCCCTCGCCCCACACGGGGGAGGGGCGCCTGCCGGGCTGGGACGGCCCCACCTACTACGGCCGCGCGCAGCTGAAGCCCGCGCCGTTCAACAACTGGATCGTCGGCGGCTACATCTTCCTGGCGGGGCTGTCGGGCTC
>JASLDZ010000359.1 GCA_030151985.1 Caulobacteraceae bacterium
CTCGACCCCAACTGCGTGCACGGCCCCTTCGCCGACGTGAACCCCGCCATCCGCCCCTTCTGGCTCGACCACGTGAACGAGGTGAAGTCCGTCCGCCAGATGTGGAAGACCGACCGCTCCGACGCGGTCACCGTCACCGTGTCGGGGATCATGGGGCTGTCGGCCTGGGCGGCGCTCGGGCTCGTGAAGGCGCGGCGGCGCGACCCGGCCTGGCTGATCCTGGGGCTGATGCTGGCCCTGGGCGCGGTCGCCGGCTTCAGCGCGATCCGCATGCGCAGCTACATGGAGTGGTTCTCCGTCGCCGCCCTGGCGGTGGCGGCGGCGGAAGCGGCGGTGCGGCTCCCGCGCCTCCGAGCGCTGGGGGCGGTGGGCCTGGGGGCGCTGTTCGCCCCGGTGCTGCTGGCCGAGCTGATCCTGACGGCGACAGGCTCCGGCTCCCTGCCGCTCTCGCAGCCGCTGCAGTGGACGCTCGCGGGGCTGGCCGTGCTGATCGTGGCGGCGGTGGGCTTGCGGGCGAGGCGGCTGGGAGCGCGAGGCGCGCTCGGCTTCGCGGCGGTGGCCCTGCCGCTCGCGGCGGCGGCGGCGCTGATGGTCAACGGCGAGCGGCTGCGCGCGCATCGTCCCCCCGGCAAGCCCAGCTCGCCCGACACCTGCTTCGACGCCGCCAGCTACGCCCCGCTCGCCAAGGCGCCGCCGGGGATCGCGCTCAGCGAGGTCGACCTCGGCCCCTTCGTGCTGGCGCATACGCCCAGTTCCGCGATGAGCGCACCCTACCACCGCATGAGCCTGGGCATCCTGCGCGCGCGGGCGGTGATGGTGGCTCCCGCCGACGGCGACGCGCCCGCAGGCGCCCAGGCCAAGGCGCGGGCGCTGCACGCCGGCTACGTGCTCGAGTGCCCCGTCCACGCCCGCCACGCTGACCGCGACCACATCCCGGCCGACAGCCTGCAGGCGCGGCTGGACAAGGGGATGTACCCCGCCTGGCTCGCCCCGATCACCGAGCCCGACGCCGGGCTGCAGATCTACCGCGTGCTGCCGCCCGCACGCTGAGCGTTCAGCCGAGCCCCGCCTTCGCCGCCAGCGCGTCGGCGGCGGGGCAGTCCGTCTCGAAGACGTAGTCCGGACGGCTGACGGTCACCGGCCCGACGCCCGCGGCCGCCAGCGCGGCGGTGAGGTCGAACAGCGCTTCGGTCGCCACCAGCACCCCTTCCGCCCCGATCTTGGCGCCCCGCGCGTGGGTCGAGGCCGCCTCGTGGGCGAGCGCCGCCTGGGCTGCGGGCCAGCGCACCTGCGCCGAGCCCTTGGCCCGCGCGCGCGCCTCCGCCACCGATAGCAGCCGGCGCACCACGGCCAGCGCCTCTGGCGACCAGCGCGCCTGAAGGCTCGCGGCGAGCTGCGCCTGGCTCTTCAGCATCACGCCGTCGCCGACGACCTTCAGGTTGTTGGCGGCGAGCGTCGCGCCCGTCGTGGTGATGTCGACCACGAGCTCCGCCTGCCCCGCGGCGGGCGCGCCCTCGGTGGCGCCCAGGCTGTCGACGATGCGGTACTCGCCGATGCCGTGGCGGGCGAAGAAGGCGCGGGTCTGGGCAGCGTATTTGGTCGTGACCCGCAGGCGCCGCCCGGTGCGTGCGAGATAGAGGTGGGCCACGTCGGCCACGTCGGCCATGGTCTCGACATCGATCCAGCTCTGCGGCGCGGCGACCACCAGGTCGGCGCGACCGAAGCCGAGCGCGCGCAGCAGCATGACGCGCGCCTCCAGCGCCTCGCCCCGCTCGCGCAGCAGGTCCTCGCCGGTGACGCCCAGGTGCACGTCGCCCGCATCCAGACTGGCGGCGATGTCGGCGGCGGAGAGCAGCCGCACCTCGGCGCCCGGCAGCCCGTCGAGCATGGCGCGATAGCCGCGCTCACCCCCCTCGACCGCGAGCCGGAAGCCGCAGTCGGCGAGCCAGGCCTCCGCCTGCTCCTTCAGCCGCCCCTTGGACGGCAGCGCGAGGACGAGGCTCATCGCGAGCCCCCCGCGCGAGGTGCGTCGGTCCAGGCGCGGCCCGGGCGGACCATGCAGCCGACCGCGGGCGTGGGCTCGCCGCCCAGGCGCTCCACCAGCCCGTCGTAGCGCCCGCCCGCCGCCACGGGCGCGTCGGCGGGAAGGCCGGCGCTGCGCACCTCGAACAGCACCCCGTCGTAGTAGCCGAACGGGCGCACGAAGCCGGGCGAGAGCGTCAGGGCGGACGCGGGCACGCCCGCCGCGTCCAGCGCCAGCAGACGCCGTCGCCAGCCGTCCAGCAACGGGTCGAGCCCGCCCGCCGCCTCGTGCGCCAGCGCCTGCACCGCATCGAGCGCGCGTTCCGGAGCGTCCGAGACGGCGAGGTAGCGGGCGATCAGGCCGGTCTCGTCGGCGCCCAGCCGGGGGGCGGCCGCGTCGGCGGCGCGCTCCACCAGCCGGTGCACGATCTCGGCGGCGCCGCGACCGCCGACGGGCTGGATGCCCGCCAGCCGCCACAGCTCCTCCAGCACGCCCGCCGCCTCGGCCTCCGGCAGGTCGGTGAGGAGGCGAGCCAGCCGCCCTCCCCCGTCGGTTGCGCCAGCCGGGGCCGCGCCCAGCCGCGCCAGCTCCGCCGCCATCGGCCGCCCGCCCGCGAAGGCGCGCGCGAGCCGGGTCCGCACCCCCTCGGGAAGGCCGATCGCCCGCAGGAAGGCGGCGAACAGCGCCACGTCGCCGAAGATCACCGAGAGGTCGCGCCGCCCGCCCGCGACCGCCGCCGCCCAGGCGAGGCCGACGATGCGCGCATCCTCTTCCGCCGGGTCGCCGTCGCCGCCGTAGGCCTCGACGCCCACCTGCAGGAACTCGCTGGACCGGCCGGAGCCCGCGGGCGCCACCCGGAAGGCCGCGCCCTCGTAGAGCCAGCGCGCCGCCTTGGGGCCGCCGCTCCGCGCCTGGGCGATGTGGGCGCGAACCAGGGGCAAGGTGAAGTCGGGCCGCAGCGCCAGCTCCTCCCCGCCCTCGCCCGTGACGCCGAACAGCCGCGGCCGCATCGCCTCGCCCGCGAGGTCGAGCAGGAGCGCCAGCGGCTGTAGCGTGGGCGCGTCGGTCCACTCGGCTCCGGTCGCCTCGCCGAACGCGGCGAAAGGCGCGCGCACCCTCGCCAGCACGTCCAGCGGCACGGGCTCGGGGGCGAGGGTCATGGCGTCAGGCCGCCGCGACAGGCCCCCTCCACCCCGCCCTTCGGGCGCGGTCCCCCTCCCCCGCAGGCGGGGGAGGAACCCACGAGGTCCAAGTTCCTCCCCCGTTCACGGGGGAGGTGGCGCGAGGCGGAGCCGAAGCGGCGGAGGGGGCGAGTCATCCCACGATCCGCCGCACGAAGGCGGCCAACTCGCCCCGCGGTATAGTGGCTTGGCCCGGGCGCTCGGCCTTCCAGGAGGCGTTGTCGGTGAGCGCCGCGGCGGAGGCGCGGCCGAGGTCGAGGTCCTTCACCGTCACCGTGCCGGCGGCGATCTCATCGTCCCCCAGCATCACGGCGGCGGGCGCGCCCCGGCGATCGGCGTACTTCATCTGCGCCTTCATGCCGGACTCGCCGAGGTAGACCTCCGCCGCGATCCCGGCGGTGCGCAGCTCGGCGGCGACGGCGAAGTAGTCGGCCATGCGGGCGCGGTCGAAGGCGATCACCACGACGGGGCCTCGCGCCGCGCCTTCCGCCCGGCCCGCCGCCTGGAGCGCGGCCGAGAGGCGCGAGACGCCGAAGCTGAAGCCGGTCGCGGGCGTCGTCTGCCCGGTGAAACGCGCCACGAGATCGTCGTAGCGCCCGCCGCCGCCGACGGACCCGAAGCGGATCGGCTGCCCGCGATCGTCCTTGGTGTCGAGCAGGAGGTCCGCCTCGAACACCGCGCCGGTGTAGTATTCGAGGCCGCGGACGATTGAAGAATCGAATCGCGCCCTGTCGCTTTCAACACCCATCGCGTTCAACGCATCATCGATTGCCGCGAGCTCGGCGACAGCTGACGCACCTCCATGGCTTTTCGACAGATTTGCGAACGTTCTTAAAAAACTTGCGCGGTCACGGTCTCCAATCATCACTTCCGTGAAATAATCTCCAATTGCGGCCTGCGCCTCGTCGGAAAGTTGAGCTCCTCTTGTAAAGTCGCCAGATTCGTCAAGGCGCCCGACTCCGAGAAGCTGCTCCACTCCATTCCAACCGATTTTGTCAAGCTTATCCAGCGCTCTAAGCACGATAAGCCGCTGACGCGCGTCTGAAACTCCAGCGTCGGTTAAGATGCTGTCTAATAGCTTGCGGTTGTTGATCTTAATGACCGCCGTCCCGCGCGGCAGCCCCGCCGCCTCGAGCCCCGCGACCGCCATGGCGATGATCTCGGCGTCGGCCTCGGGGCGGGCGCTGCCCACCGTGTCGGCGTCGCACTGGACGAACTCGCGGTAGCGGCCGGGGCCGGGCTTCTCGTTCCTCCAGACCGTGCCGAAGGCGTAGCGCCGGTAGGGCTTGGGCAGCGTTTCCCAGTTCTGCGCGGCGAAGCGGGCCAGCGGCGCGGTCAGGTCGTAGCGCAGCGCCATCCACTGGTCGTCGTCGTCCGTCAGCGCGAACACGCCCTCGTTCGGCCGGTCGGCGTCGGGCAGGAACTTGCCCAGCGCGTCGGCGTACTCGAAGGCCGAGGTCTCCAGCGGCTCGAACCCGTGCGCCTCGTAGACCTTGGACACCGCCTCCAGGATCGCGCGCTGGCGCTTCAGCTCGCCCGCGCGGCGGTCGGCGAAGCCGCGCGGGCTGCGGGCGGCGGGGCGGAAATCGGGCGGCGAGGCGGCGGTCATGGGCCGCGGACGCCTAGCGGAAGGGACGAAGCGGAGCAAGGAATCGAGCCTGCCTCGCGCGCGGCCGGAACACGCCGCCCCGCCGCCGCTTTACCTTGCGGCAGGTCGGAGTCATCCTGCCGTCATGCGACCACCCGTCAGAGGCGGCGCCGGGAGAACGAAGGAACGGGACGATGGGCATGCTCATGCGCCTGATCGTCGGATGGTGGTCGGGCTTCGCCCACTGCGGTTCGACGAACTGGAAGTTCTGAACGACCGGGCCGAGCGGCCGTCGTTCACCAAGCGTTGACCCTGCCGGCCCAGGCTCGGGCCCGCACGCGACCGCCGCCGCGCGGGTCCGTGACGCGCCTGGAGCCCTCCCATGTCCTGCGACGCCGCCGCGCTGGCCTTGACCCTGCACCTCGCCACCTTCCGGCCCGCAGAGACCGCCCCTCGCCTGCTCCGTGTCGCCGCTTCGGCGCCCGCGCCCGCGGGCGATCTGGCGAAGGAGCCGCTGTTCGCCGCCATCGTCGCCGACGCCTCCCGCCTGAAGGGCGAGGTCGCGGGCTGGCGCACTCGCGCGGCCAAGGGCTGGGCGTGGCGGGCCGACGAGCTTGCGACGCTGGAGGCGCGGGCCGACGCCCTCTCCAAGCTCGACATGCAGGGCCACCTGGAACTCGCCAAGCGCGGGACCGACGGCGACCTGAAGTGCATCCTGCGCGGCCTGAGCCAGGACCTGCCCCGCCGCATGGCCGATCTCAAGGCGGCCAGCGAGCCCGACGCCCGCAAGGCGGCGCTGGACGAGCTGTTCTACCTGCTGCGCGACAACGTCGAGGTCGTGACCACGCCGGAGCGCACGAACTCCGAGGCGGTGGCGGGCTGAGACGCAGACGCGGCGATCCGTTCTCGTCGGCCATAGGTCCCCTCCCCCCTTCCGTTTCCCCCCGACTTGATCGGGGGGTCAGGCGCTGTGCGCCTCGACCGCTGACGCGGTCGTCAGACCGCGCGGCTCACGACGCTCGGCCCCCGGGTCAAGCCCGGGGGAGGCGGGAGGAAGGGGTGTAGGCTTTCAGCCCTTCGACGCTGTCGGCGCGACCGCCTTCCCGGGTGCGGGCGTCGGGGGCGTGGGCGCGGCGGGCGGCTTGGCGTCCACGGGCTTGGCGTCGGGCTTCGGCGCGGACTTGACCGGCTCGCTCTTCGCTTCGGAAGGCTTGGCGTCCGCCGGCTTAGCGTCGGCCTTCTCCGGGGGCTTGGCGGCCTTCGCAGCGGGGCGACGGGAGGCGGCCTTGCGCGCCGCCTTCTGCGCGGGCTTCGACTCGCCCGCGTCAGGCGCGGCGGTGGGATCGACGGAGGCGACCTGGATCGGTTTGGCGTCGGCGGCTGCGGCGCCGGCGTCGGCGATCTTGCCGCCTCCCTTTGCGGTCGGGTTCTGGGCGGCCTCGGCGGCGGCGCGGGCGGCGTCGAAGCGGTGGGCGAGGCTCTCGGTGAGCTTCTTGGCCTCCAGCGTGCCCATCTGGGCCAGGATGGCGCTGAGGATCGCGGGCTTCTCGCCGGCGATCTTGGCGGCGACGGGCACGCGCACCTTGTCGTCGAGGGCGGCGAAGATGGCGCCCGCGTCCTTCGGCTTCATCTTCTCGTAGACGACGACCAGCCGGTCCACCTCGGCCTGGGTCTTGACGTCCGCCTGGCCGACGAGCGCCTCGACCTGCGCCTTGGCGGCGTTCAGCGCCTTGATCTTGGCGTCGATCTTCAGGCTGGCGGCGTTGAGGAGCTGCACCTGGGCGTCGAGCGCCTGCTCGCGTGCGTCGAGTTGGCCGCGACGCGCGCCCAGGCTCTGCAGCATCTGCAGCTCGGCGGGCGAAAGGCCGGCCTCCTTCGCCAGTTCGGCGGCGGTGGGGGCGCAGACGCCGGGAGCGGGCGCGGCCAGCTTGGCGGCGGGCGGCAGCGGCGACACGCCGGGCTTGACGGCCTGCGGGGCGGCGGCGGGTTTGGCGTGCGGAGCGGGCGCGGCGGCCTGGGCGGAGGCCAGCATCGCGGGCAGGCCGTCCACCGCGCCCAGCGCCTTGGCGGCGAGCACGCCGCCGATGGCGACAGCCGCGAGCGGCAGGAGACGCGGCGTCCTCATGCGCTGCGCGCCTCCCGGCGGCGCGCGACGAAGCGGGCGAGGCGGCCTTCGGGCGCGACGGCGGAAGCGGGCGGAGCAGCGGCGAGGGCCGGGGCGCCCGCCTCCTCCCGCGCGCTCTCGATCAGGCGCAGCACGGCCGTGGCCTCGTCGTCGGCCGGACGGGCGGGCTCGACCAGTCGCAGGGGCGGCGGAGCGGCGGCCGGCGTCGGAGCGGGAGCACGCTCCAGCAGGCGCGACCGAGCCTCGGCCTTGGCGGCGGCGGCTTCGGCATCCTCGCAGGCGCGGTCGAGGCGGGCGGAGAGCGTGCGGGCGGTCTCGATGCGGGTCAGGAGCGCGTCGTGCGCCTCCTGCGTGGCGGTACGCAGCGCCTCCAGCCCCGCCTCGGCGCGAGCGGCGGCGAGGTCGAGGTCGGCGACGGCCTTCACGAAGCCCGCCTGGCTCTCCTTCAGCGACTTCAGCTTGCCGTTCAGCCGCCAGCCCACGGCCAGCGCCGCGAACAGCAGCAGCGTCAGCAGGCCGTCCATTCCGAGCGATACGGGGTCCATCAGCGGGCGTCCTGCAGGGCCTTCTTGGCGGCGGGATGGAGCGGGGCTTCCACCCGCACGGCGATCGACTGGTTGCGGCGGCCCATGCGGCCGTGGGTGAGCGAGACGGCGCCCGCCTTGATCTCCACCGGGCTGTCGGGCCCCGCGTTCAGCATCAGCGTGTCGCCGACCTTCAGGTCCAGCACCTTGCCGAGCGCCATCTGCTGCTCGTCCAGGACGGCGCGCACCTCGGTCTGGGTGGTCCAAAGCTCGGTGGCGAGGTGGCTTTCCCAGATGTTGTCGCGGCCGAACTTCTCACCCATGAACTGCTGCAGGAGCAGCTTGCGGATCGGCTCCAGCGTGGAATAGGGCAGGAGCAGCTCGACCCGGCCGCCGCGGTCCTCCATGTCGATGCGCAGCTTGACCAGGATGGCGGCGTTGGCCGGGCGAGCGATGGCGGCGAAGCGGGGGTTGGTCTCCAGCCGCTCCAGCTTGAAGTGCACAGGCGTCAGCGGCTCGAACGCGGCCTGCGCGTCCTCCAGCACCACCTCGACCATTCGCTGCACCAGCACCCGCTCGATGGTCGTGTAGGGGCGGCCCTCGATCCGCATGGCCGCGGTGCCGCGCCGGCCGCCGAGCAGCACGTCGACGATCGAGTAGATGAGCGACGAGTCGACGGTCAGGAGGCCGTAGTTGTCCAGCTCCTCGGCGCGGAACACGGTCAGGATGGCGGGCAGCGGGATGGAGTTCAAGTAGTCGCCGAACCGGATCGAGCTGATGTTGTCCAGGCTCACCTCGACGTTGTCGGAGGTGAAGTTGCGCAGGGAGGTCGTCATCAGCCGCACGAGGCGGTCGAACACGATCTCCAGCATCGGCAACCGCTCGTAGGAGACGAGCGCCGAGTTGATGATCGCGCGGATGCCGGTGTTCTCGTTCCCCTCGTCGTCGTTGAGGTCGAAGCCCAGGAGGCTGTCGATCTCCTCCTGGTTCAGGATGCGCTCGGCCTCGCCCGAGGGCGCGGCGTCCTCGGCGGAAGCCTGCCAATCGGCGGCGGGCTCTGCGCTGTCGTCAGGGGGAAGGTCGCTCATCCGGCGCCCCGACGCTCACGACCCATTCCCGATTCCGCCTCCCCCGGGCTTGACCCGGGGGTCGAGCGTCGTGCGCCTCGCCGCCTTGCGGCGGCCGTCGGGCCGCTTGCCCGCGGACGGCTCGGCCCCCGGGTCAAGCCCGGGGGAGACGGAAGAGGAGAGGGAGCGGAGAGCATGATCAATTGATCAGCATTTCTTCGATCAGCACGGCGTTCACCTTCGCCGGCGCGATCACGAGGTTCACCCGGCGCTGCAGCTCCATCCGCAGCTGGTAGCTGCCGGCGCTGCCCGCGATATCCTCCGGGCGCAGTTCGCGCAGGAAGCTCTGGAACATGTCGTTCAGACGCGGCGCGTTGGGTTCGATGGCGTCGGCCGCGTCCGCGTCAGGCAGTTCGAAGGCGAGCTTCAGCTTGAGGTAGCTGGGGCGGCCGTCGGCGGTCTGGATGTTCGCGACGATGTCGGGCATCGTGTAGTAGACGACGCCGTCGGGACCTTCCGAGATCGGGTTCGGGCCGTCCTTCTTGCCCTTCTCGTCGGCCTTCTTCTTGGGCTTCTCCTTCTTCTTGTGCTCGCCCGACTTGTCGGCCTCGGCGTGCGCGTTCTTCCCGCCGAGCAGCAGCATGGCCGCGGTCCCGCCGCCGCCCAGCACCACCAGCGCGCCGACGCCGGCCGCGATCAGCACCATCAGCGGCGGCTTCTTTTTGGCCGGAGCCTCGCCCTCGACGCCGTCCGCGCCGGCTTCCGCCTCGGGGGCGGCGTCCTTCTTGCCCTTCTCGGGCTTGGGAGCTTTGGGGGCTTTGGACATGACTCGGACGGGCGCGGGGATGTGAGCCTCCACCAAGCCCGATCTTGGTTAACGACAGGTTCGGATTTGCCGGGCGGGCCCTCCGCGACCCGGCGCATCCTGCCGAGCGCCGCCCGGCCGAAACCGCCGCGTTAACCAGCGTTCCTGTTGATCCTGCTCGCCTTTTTTCCGGCACGCCCGTTGCAAGAGGGCAGGCATGGACAACGCCCTCTACGTCGGACTGTCGCGGCAGATGACCCTGCAGCGGCAACTCGACATCGCCGCCAACAACCTGGCCAACGTCGACACCGCCGGCTTCAAGGTCGAGAGCCTGATGCTGCAGTCCGATCCCCTGACGCCGCAGAAGGCGCCGCGGTTCGGCCCGGTGAAGTACGTGCTGGACGACGGGCTGGCGCGCGACTTCAAGCAGGGGGCGCTCGAGAAGACCGGCAACACCTACGACCTCGCCGTCGAGGGTCAGGGGTACTTCCAGGTCCAGACCCCGAACGGCGTTCGCTACACCCGCGACGGCCGCTTCGGCGTCGACACCTCTAACCAGCTCGTCGACAAGAACGGCAACCCGGTGCTCGACGCCTCGGGATCGCCGATCAGCTTCGACCCGCAGAAGGGCGCGCCGGTCATCTCCAAGACCGGCCTGATCACCCAGGACCACCAGACGGGCGGCAAGGTGGGCGTGGTGCGTTTCGCCAGCCTATCGGGCCTGTCGAAGGACGGCGACAACTACCTGACCAGCGCCGAGACGCCGACCGCCGCTCCGGACGCGGCGATCCGCCAGGGCGTGGTCGAGCACTCCAACGTGCAGCCGGTGCTGGAAGTCACCTCGCTGATCGACACCACCCGCGCCTACGAGCGCGTCGCCAACATGATGAACTCCACCCAGGACCTCAGCCGCAGCGCCATCGAGCGCCTGGGCAAGGCCGCGTAAGGACCCGGCACATGCGCGCACTCAGGATCGCGGCGACGGGCATGGCGGCCCAGCAGCTGAACGTCGAAACCATCTCCAACAACATCGCCAACATGAACACGATCGGGTTCAAGCGGCAGCGCGCCGAGTTCCAGGACCTGCTCTACGAGAACCTCGCACGGCCGGGCGCCCAGACCTCGGACGCGGGAACGGTCGCGCCCACCGGCGTGCAGCTCGGCTCCGGGGTGAAGACGGGCACCATCACCCGCATCACCCAGCAGGGCACGCTGACCAAGACGGACAACAAGTTCGACGTGGCGATCAACGGCAAGGGCTACTTCCAGATCCAGCTGCCCTCGGGCGAGACCGCCTATACCCGCGCCGGCAACTTCAGCCCCAACGACGCGGGCCAGCTGGTGACGGTGGACGGCTACCAGGTGCTGCCGCAGATCACGATCCCGCAGGGCACGACCGACGTCTCGATCTCGGCGTCTGGGCAGGTGCAGGCGACGCTGGCGGGGCAGACGCAGCCGCAGGTGGTGGGCCAGCTGCAGCTCGCGACCTTCTACAACGAGGCTGGGCTCGACGCGATCGGCGACAACTACTTCCTGCAGTCGGGCTCCAGCGGCGCGCCCAACGTGGGCAACCCCACCGCGGTGGGGTTCGGCGGCCTGCAGCAGGGCTACACGGAGGCGTCGAACGTGGACGCTGTGACGGAGATCACCTCGCTGATCGTGGCGCAGCGCGCCTACGAGATGAACTCCAAGGTCGTGAACGCCGCCGACCAGATGCTCTCCACCACCTCGCAGCTGAAGTCGTAGGACGATGCGGCTGACCTTCTTCTCCGCTCATCCCGGCGAAAGCCGGGACCCATGCTCGGCGTGGGGTCGGGTCGCTCGCGGCGTTCAGCGCAGCACCTTCTTAGCACGCCGCGCATGGGTCCCGGCCTTCGCCGGGATGAGCGGATTGATTTGGGCCTTGGCTTCCCCCGCCCACGCCGCCGACGTGACGCTGCGCGCCGCCCCGGCCGCTGCGGGCCGTATCACCCTTGGCGACCTGTTCGACGGCGCGGGACAGGCGTCGGGCGTCTTCGTCGCCCCCGCGGGGCCGGCGGGCGGGCAGGCGGTGCTCGACGCAGGCGCGGTGCAGATGGCCGCCAAGCGCGCCGGGCTCGACTGGGCCAACGCCGAGGGCCGCCGCCGGATCGTGGTCGCCAGCGTCGCCGCCGCGCCCGCGCCGCCGCCTGGAGCGTCCGCCCGTGCGGCGCCCGGAGGCAAGCGGCGCCAAGCGCTCGCCTACGCCCGCAACCTGAACGCGGGCGACATGGTCTCCGCCTCCGACCTCGTGTGGAGCGACGCGGCGGTGGCGCCCGGCGACGCCCCGTCCGACCCCGACGCCGCCATCGGCAAGGCCGCTCGCCGCCCCCTGCGCGAAGGCGCGGCGGTGGCTCTCCACGACCTCGCCAGCCCCCGCGTGATCAAGCGCGACGACGTGATCGACGTGGCGTTCGAGGACGAGGGGATCAGCCTCGTGCTGCAGGCCAAGGCGCTCGGCGACGCCGCCATAGGCGACACGGTGGCCGTGCAGAACCTCGCCTCGAAGAAGACCCTGGCCGCCGTTGCGTCCGGCCCGGGCCGCGCCGTCGTCGGACCGGCCGCCGAGGCGCTCAAGGCCGCCCCCTTCGACGCCTACCGCCTCGCCTCCCGCTGAAGGCCGACCCCATGACCCGTAGCGTTTCCCGCCCCCTCCTCCTGGCGCTGGCCCTGGCGCCGCTGGCCGCCTGCGGCACGATCAAGGACGCCGTCGGCACCCCGCAGATGAGCGCGGTCGCCTACCCCGCCCCCCTGATCCCCGTCACCCAGCCCACCGTGGACGTGCGGGGCGACGACGCCCGCCCCGCCAGCGCCAACAGCCTGTGGCGCAACGGCGCGCGCGCCTTCTTCCACGACCAGCGCGCCAGCCGCGTCGGCGACATCCTGACCGTGCTGATCTCCATCGACGACAGCGCCAAGGTGCAGAACGAGACGGTGGCCAACCGCAAGGCGTCGGTCACCGCGGGCGTGCCCCACCTGCTCGGCCTGGAGTCGACGCTAGGGCGCCTCCTGCCCAAGTCCTTCGACCCCGCCAACGCGATCGGCACCTCCTCCAACACCGCCTCCGACGGGCAGGGCTCGGTGAACCGATCGGAGGCGATCAACCTGACGATCGCGGCGGTGGTCTCGGCGGTGATGCCGAACGGCAACCTTGTGATCCAGGGCCGCCAGGAGACGCGCATCAACAACGAACTGCGCGAGCTGACCGTGGCCGGGATGGTGCGGCCGGAGGACATCACCTCCACCAACACGATAAAGCACACCCAGATCGCCGAGGCGCGCATCAGCTACGGCGGCCGCGGCCAAGTCTCGAACGTGCAGAAGGTGCCGGGCGGCCAGTCGCTGATCAACCGCTTCAGCCCGTTCTGAGCCGGGCGGCTAGGGGCGGCGCAGAGCGCTCGGTTCGCCGATCCGGACGATCGCCTCCGCCAGCGGCTCGACGGCGACCGCCATATGCCAGGCGTTGGCGTGGAGCAGGCGCGCGCCATCCAGCATGATCCCCACGTGGCCGGGCCAGAACACGAGGTCGCCGCGGCGGAGCGCCGCCCGTTCCACTTCGGCGCCCAGAGTCCGCTGCTGGTCGGTGTCGCGCGGGCAGGCGCGGCCGCAGGCGTAGAGCGCCTGCTGCACGAGGCCCGAGCAGTCCACCCCCAGGCTCTCGCGACCGCCCCACAGGTAGGGCGCGCCTCGGAACCGCTCGGCCACGCCCGCCCAGTCCGACGCGAACCCCGAGCCCACCTCGGCGAGGTGGGACGCGGCGATCCAGCCGCCGCGCGCGACCCGCACGAGCCGGCCCTCGACCGCCTCCGTCGTCACCAGCGCATTCATGGACACAAGGCCCGTCACGGCCGACTTGATGTCCGGCTCGGCGAACAGGTAGCTGCGCAGCGCGGCCACCCGGTGCGTGGGCGCGAGCACGGGCGCGGACAGCGCCTCCACGTCGACGAAGCCGACGTAGCCGTCGCGGGGCGCCTGGCCCAGGGCGAAACCGTCCCGCTCCTCCAGAACCTCGAAGGCCTCGCCGAACAGCAGCTGGTCCAGCTGCTCGGCGTCGGGCGCGGGCGCGCGGCGAATGGGCGCGACGAAGGCGGAGACCTGCATCCGCCGCGTCTCCACGTACCGCTCGGCGGCGACGAGGCCCTCCAGATCGGCGGCGGCCACCCCGCCTCGGAGCAGGGTGTTGCGCGGGTCGAGGTTCATGCGCCGCCTCCGAACCGCCGGACGAGCAGGCGGTCGAGCGCGCGGATCGCCTGCGCCTCCGCCCCCACGGGCGTTCCCGGCCCGGCCTTCGGGTTCCAGGCGAAGATGTCCAGGTGCACCCAGGCGCCCGTCGCCGGCGCGAACCGCTTGAGGAACAGCGCGGCGGTCACCGAGCCCGCCTGCGCCCAGGCGTCCGGGTCGTTCTTCATCTCGGCCACGTCGCTGTCGAGCGCCGCGTCGTAGGGCGCCCACAGCGGCAGCCGCCACAGGGGATCGTGCGCCTCGACCGAAGCGCGGGCGAGGTCGGACGCCAGCGCCTCGTCGTCGGTGAAGAAGGGGATCACCTGCGGCCCCAATGCCACCCGCGCGGCGCCCGTGAGCGTGGCCATGTCTATGGTGAGGTCCGGCTCCAGCTCGGAGGCTCGGGTCAGGGCGTCGGCCAGGATCAGCCGGCCTTCCGCGTCGGTGTTGCCCACCTCCACCGTTCGGCCCGCGCGGGTGTCGAGCACGTCGCCCGGCCGCATGGCGTCGCCGGAGATGGCGTTCTCCACCGCGGGGATCAGGAGCGTCAGGCGCACGGGCAGCCGCCGCTCCATCACCAAGCCCGCGAGCGCCAGCGCATGCGCGGCGCCGCCCATGTCCTTCTTCATCAGCCGCATGCCGGTGGACGGCTTGATGTCGAGCCCGCCGGTGTCGAACGCTACGCCCTTGCCGACGATCACGACCTTCGGCCCGTCCTCCGCGCCGCTCCACGTCGCTTCGATCATGCGCGGCGCCCGGTGAGGGGCGGCGGCGCGGCCGACGGCGTGGACGGCCGGGTAGCCCTGCGCCAGGAGGTCGTCGCCGACGGCGACCTTCACGGCCGCTCCGTGGACCTCGGCGACGGCGCGAACCTCCGCCTCCATGTCGGCCGGCCCCATGTGGCTGGCGGGCGCGTCGACCATGTCGCGGGCCAGGGCGCAGGCGCGAGCGACGGCCGCGGCGGCGGCATGGGCTTCCGGCGAGACCGCCAAGCGGGCCCGTCCGTCCTTCGGCGGCCCCTTGAACCGTTCGTAGCCGTGCGCCCCCAGCGCCCAGGCCAGCGCAGCCTGCGCCTCGTCCAAGTCGTCCCGCGGCTCCAGGCGGTAGTCGCCGGGCGGGAGGCGTGCGGGCAGGGCGCGAAGGGCGGCGAAGGCGAGCGGCTTGTCGCCCAGCCCGACCAGCACCGCCGGACCGCCGTCGGCCGCGCCGACCGCCAACACCTTGCCCGCCTGCCCCCGGAACCCCGCGACCGGGGCGGCGGAGGCGTCCAGCGCCTCGCCCTCGGACACGAACCGGACGCGCGTGGCGTCGGGTAGGGTCTCGTCGGTCAGCGCCTCCAGTGGGCGATAAGGCATCGGGCGGGCTCCGGCGGGCGGCCTGAGGTCGGAACGGTCGGACGGACAACCGCCCGCTTATGCTTAACGCTTCGTTGATCGGCGCGCCGCTAGGCTGGCGGCCGAATCGACACCTCCTCATGGGAGCCGCCGCCATGACGCGCCGCAAGCGGGACCGCGCCGCCCTCCTCGCCCTTTGCGCCGCGGTCGCCGCCCCGAACAGGCCGGCCTGCGCCGCGCCCGGGGCGGCGAC
>JASLDZ010000480.1 GCA_030151985.1 Caulobacteraceae bacterium
CACAAAATCGACGAGCGGGCGCAGGAGCGTGTTGCCGGAGAGCACGAAAGCGGCGACCAGGGCCGCCTCGCCCTCCTGCCCGGCGCCCGCGAACGCGCCCACCGCGGCCGACGCCCAGAGGGTCGCGGCCGTATTGAGCCCGCGGACCTGCGCCCCCTCCTTCATGATGACGCCGGCGCCTAGAAATCCGATTCCGGAGACGACATAGGCGACCACGCGCACCGCGCCATCGGGCCCGAGGAGCCGGCCGCCGAGATCCACGAACGCCGCGGCCCCCACGGCCACCAGGACGTTTGTTCGAAGCCCCGCGGTCCGCTGTCGGTACTGCCGTTCAAGGCCGATCGCGCAGCCGAGCCCGAACGCCACGCCTAACGCTATCGCGGTGTTCAGAAGCGTCCAGGGCGTCATCCGCAGTCTCCGCGCGCGTTGGGCGGGGTCGCCGCCAGGGCCCGCTAGCGCACTTCGCCCGCCTGGTCTTGTGTGGGGCTCGAAGAAGCGGCCAGAGCCGAACGACGAGGGATTTCGTCGCGATGCGGCGCTCACAGTAGGACCGGCCGATGCGAGAGGCGGCCGTGTTCTTGTGGAGGAGAACCGCATCGCGTTCTGGGACAGGCTCGGATCGGCGCCAACGTCACTGTTGGGCCAGCGCGAAGGGGTGTGTGCGTCGCGGCCTTCGCGACGGATCGATCGGATCCGATCTGCGGCGTCCGGGCGGTCGATCCGGCCGTGCGACGGGACTGACGTCCGAGTGCAGGCCGCAGCGCGGCTGCAAGCCGCGCCGGGCCGCGGCCGCGGCAGGGTCGCCGTCGTCTCAGCGCGAGAGACGCCGGCGCTTCACCTCGGAGGCCGCCGGGCGCGCATCAGGCCGAGGCGGCGACGCGCAGGCGGCGCGACGTTCGCAGCGCTCCGCCCGCCAAGCCCACGCCCGCCATGCAGCCGGGTCGCGGCGTCGGAGACCATGACCGTGATCCAGCCGGTTCCGACGACGAACGGCGTGCCGATCACGGCGCCAGCGCCGTCGGCGAAGTCGCCGATCGGTCCCAACAGGTTGATGGAGTCTGGTCCCACGGCGCCCGTGTACGCCAAGGGCTGACGCTCGCGGCCTAAAACGCGTCGATCGCCCGGCAGGCGGCCCGGCAGGCGCGTTCATCAAGTGGTCCGCCGCCCGCGTGAGATCGTGCGTCGCGGCGAGAGAGACGGCCGCGTCGCCGCTGCCCAGGAAAGCAAAGTGAGGCCCACCGTCACCCTAGCCCCGAAGATCTGGGTGACGCGCTTGCCGAAGCGGAGACCGTCGTCCCGATGGAGGCTCGTGAAGAATGTTCAGATAGCGGCTCAGGTTCGGGCTCTGTCACGCATGGCTTGGAGGCGCTCGCTCCGCAGCGCCGGCCGGCGAGTGGCGCACCGGACAGCGTGACCGAGGGATCGCACCGCACAAGGCGCGGGGCGATCCCTCGTCGCCGCGTTTCAACCCGAGGTGAGCATACGTTCGTCCGCGTCTTGCAAGCTGCGCTTGCGGCGAAGCATGAGGCCGGCGCCGGCCACGCCCATCAGCATGAGCGCCCAGGACGACGCCTCCGGAGCGCCCGACGGCAGGCTGATCTCCTCGACGCCGCTGGCGATCAGCGCCGGATTTCCGTTGCTGAACTCCAGAACCACCTTGCTTGGGTTGTACCCGGACAGCTGAGAGCCAAACTCGACGGCTCCCGGGTTGTAAGGCAGGCCTACGCCGGCGAGCAGGGGATTGCCCGCCTGTCCCGGGGCCGTCATGACGTTTCCGTCGCTTCCGCCCTGCTCGTAGCCGGAGACGCCGGCGAAGCCGTTGACGAGTCCGATCCCGTTGTCGCCGTCACCGTCGGACGTGAAGGCTGCGAAGGATCCTCGGTACTCACCGATATAGCCGTGCGGCTTGCTCGTGACGAACGACAAGGCGTTCGAGAAAAGAGCATTTGTATCGGCGTCACCGATGTCGTCCTGGAAGTCGCCGTTGAAGAGGACGACATTCCCGGTGACGTAGGACTTGACCTGAGCCGCCGCGGCGGCAGATAAGCTCTCGCCGAACGAGTATCCGTCTCTCGTGTAGATGAAGTCGTCGAAGCCGTCCAGGAACCCGGGGGTGGCGATTTCGGCGTCTGTGACATAGGTCACCGTGTCGCCGAGGCTCTGGTAGTACGACCCGATGTTGTTGTTGCCGAAAATGGCTATAGAAGCTGCTTGAGCTTGGGAGAACGCGCCTATAAGCAACGTGGCGGCTGCCAGTACTCCTACTCTCACCTTGGTCTCCATTGGTCGTCTCCGTTCGCTAAATCCTGAGAAGGAAAATCGGAACGCAACTAACGGTTACGGGGTGGAGCTGAGGTCCTCATTGGCACTCTCGGGGGCGCGAGGATCGTTAACAGAACGGCCCACCGAGTCCAGCCTTTCGAAGGCGGTTGGTGATAGGATGAAGATAATCCACAGCTTCTGGTTGCGCGAAGCGCTCGGTTAGTTGAATTCAAGCATAAGCTGAGACTGAGGCCGCGCCGCTGCTCCCGTCTGCGCGCATCTCGTCGTCTTGGTGGAGGCCTTGGCCCTTCCTTTGTTTACTCCCGCGGTCAGATGGCTGGCGGATCGGATGGGGTGATCAGCAAACAGCGAGATCCTAGCGGGACTTCGACGTGAGCTCGCCCGTCGCATGGTCTGGGCTTGCAGGGGCTTCCCTGGAGAAGGCGGATGCGCGGCGGCGCCAAGTCTCCCAAGCCTTCACTCGTTGCGCGAGCCAAGCTGCGCCGCGAGCGTGGCGCGTATCGGCAGCGCCATCGCGCGTGGGCGCAGCGCGTTGATGGTCACGACGTGCGGATCATCGGCTCGAAGACGGAGCCCTTCCGAATTCTTAGCACCGTGTGAGCGGAGGCCCGGCGGAGTTCAGGGTCTGCGGCCTGAAACCGAAGCGGCGGGCCCGGAGCCATGTAGACGTCCGACCTTCGGGTTCGAAATCCGCGTGCGATCATCAGGAGAAGAAGGCCAGCGCCGCCGCCTCGGTGGCGACGGCCGGACCGCCCTTGGAGAGGCAGAGCGCTCCAACGAGGCGGCGCATATGTCCGCGTCGCCCGCGGGCGAAGGTCGTGGTCACGTGGCGCACGGCGGCCTCGTAGCTGTCGATGTCCATCGCCGGGCGAGGACGGGCCGCGTCCGACAGGCGCAGGCAGCGCTCGCAGTAGCCGAACAGACGGGACGACCCCGGATAGGCGCAGACGCCTTGGGCGGCGCGGGCGCACCGGGCGCACCCGCAGGCCAGAGGCTTGGCGTCGAACTCCGCCACCAGTCCGCGCAGGATGTCGGCCAAGACGCTGGACCGGGACGAGGCGAGCACCTGGACGACGTAGAAGGGGTCGCGCAGCACCACCTGTTCGGGGAGCCGGCCCGCCTGAGGGCCGAAGCGGAGCCTTAGCCGCTCACCGCCGGGCGGCACGATCGGTCTCCCGCCTCTGGTCGTGGGCGATCTCCTGGGCCAGCGGCGGCTCGACAGCGCGTACTCGCGCCCACGCGAAGCGCCGCCCCTGTACGATCTCCCGGGCGACGAGCTCGCGGGCATGGGAGTGCAGGCGCTCACGCCGCTTAGGATCGGACACGGCCTGATCGATCACAGCGTCCAGGACCGCCAGATGGCTCTGCGCGGCGGCGAGCTCGGGATCACGCGCCGCCACGGGCCGCGACGTCGTTCGCAAGCGCTCGGCCGCCTTAGTCCAGCGGCGCCCATCGGCTCCTGGCTCAAGCCTTGCGTTCCCGCTGGCGGTCGACGTCTCGCGTTCGCGCGATCCTGACAGGCGTTCGACGCCTTCGCGGCGCACGCGCAGGTGTCGAACGCCTGTCAGGATCGCGCGAACGCGAGACGGCGACCGCCAGCGCGAACGCA
>JASLDZ010000485.1 GCA_030151985.1 Caulobacteraceae bacterium
TGGCGACGCTGCCCCGAGCGCTTCGCCGGATAGGACCCTGAGATGCGGCCGGAGGCGTTCTTCGCCGGGACCACCCGGTCCCTCGGCGTGCCGGAGACGCGGTCGGGCGCGCCCTCCCACGTGCTCCATGTGGAAGGCCACGGCGTGGCGCAGGCCGACGGCGCGTTCCGGCGCGACCAGACGGTGAGCTTCGACGGACAGGCGCCCCAGCGCCGCACCTGGCTGCTGCGCGCGTGCGGCCCGCACGGCTACCGCGCCAGCCTCACCGACGCCTCCGGAGAGGTCGTCGGCGAAGCCTACGGTTCTCTGTTCCACCTCCGCTATCCCTACAGGCCGCTCGCCCGCATAGAGCAGTGGCTCTACCTGCAGCCGGACGGGCAGACGGTGCTGAACGAAGGCGTGGCGACGGTCGCGCGCGTGGTGGTGGCGCGCCTGTCGGAGCGCATCAGCCGCGAAGACCCCACGCCGCAGCAAGGACGATGAGATGACCGACGCCCATCTGGATTCGAGCAGGCGGCCCCGCGCGCTCGCGCTCGAGGCCAGGAGCTACGACGGGGGCACCATCCTCTTTCACTGGCTGGTGGCGGCGCTGATCGCGGGCCAGTGGCTGGGCGCGCACGCGATCGACTGGTTCCCGCGCGGCGACCCGCGCACCTTCGCCCGATCGCTGCACATCCTGTTCGGGACAGCTCTGGGAGTCGTGATCGTCGCGCGGCTGGGGTGGCGCTTCACTGGGGGCCGGCGACTGCCGCCCGCCGACCGCGGCCCGCTTCGACTGCTCGCCGCGAGCGTCCAGGCGCTGCTCTACCTTCTGGTCATCGCGACGGTGACGCTCGGTCTTCTGAACGCGCTCGCCCGTGGCGACAGCCTGTTCGACATCGCGAGCCTGCCCAAGCTGGCGCTCGACCCCAACGCCCGCCGCCAGATCGGCGAGCTGCACGGCCTGTGCGCCAACGCCATCCTGATCGTCGCGGCCGTCCACACCGGCGCGGCCCTCGTCCACCAATGCGTCTGGCGCGACGGCCTGCTCGGGCGGATGATCCCGGCGCTGGCGGCTAAGTCGTGATGGCCCGTCGTCATGCGGAGCGGCACCGGATCGGCCGACTGGGCTGGCTGCGCGCCGCGGTGCTGGGGGCCAACGACGGCCTCCTCTCGACCTCCAGCCTGATCATCGGCGTCGCGAGCGCTTCGCCTGACCGATCGGCGATCGTGATCGCGGGGGCGGCGGGGCTATTCGCCGGCGCGCTCTCCATGGCGGCGGGCGAGTACGTCTCGGTCAGCTCCCAGTCCGACACCGAACAGGCCGACCTACGGCGTGAGGGCGAGGAGCTGCGCGCCGATCCCGCCGCCGAACAGGCCGAGCTCGCCGGCATCTACGTCGAACGCGGCTTGCCCCCGGCTTTGGCGAAGGAGGTCGCAGCCCAGTTGATGGCGCACGACGCCCTGGGCGCCCACGCCCGCGATGAGCTCGGATTGTCGGAGACGACCGCGGCAAAGCCTCTGCAGGCCGCTCTCGCCTCCGCCGCGGCCTTCGCGGCAGGCGCGATCGGACCGCTTGTCATCGCCATGATCGCCCCACCCGCCTGGACCGTTATCGCGATCGCCGTGGCCTCGCTGGCGCTGTTGATGGTCCTGGGTTCGGTGGGCGCAAGGATCGGGGGAGCGAAGATCACTGTGGCCGTCCTTCGCGTCACCTTCTGGGGCGCACTGGCCATGGTCGTGACCGCCGGGTTGGGTCGAACCTTCGGAACGGTGGGCTAGGAGAGCGCAAGTTCACGCCTCCGTCGCGGCGGTTGGTGCCTAGGCATCAGAAAGGGGAAGCTGGCTCCGACAGTAGCGGCACGCCAATTCGCGACGCCCCCGTGCCTGATTCAATGTCGTGCTGCTGGAGCCAAGTTAGCGTCTGCTTATGGCGCAGACCGCCCTTAGGCGTTCCGCCGCGAATTCGGCCGCCAAATGCAGATGTCGCCCCCGGCCGGAAAGCCGCCACGACCTTATCATCGCGGCGGACGTTCCGCCCTCCAAGACGTCGGCCCGCGCGCCCACCCCGTGCTTCCGGATGACTTACCGGCGCGGCTGAACCCAGTCCCCGTTCGGCGGCACGACCCGCGTGGAGGCATGCCGCCGGTTCGGCGAGACGCAGGGAGCGGTTACGGGTGCGCGCCCTTCGAGATCGCCCGGTCCTCCTTGTCGGAGATGCCGTTATGGTTTTTGTCGACGCCGCTGCACGCCGCGCCGTTCGGCGAGGGGTTGGCGCAGCGCCCGACGCGTGCGGGGTGGTGGCGCCGGTGTCGGACGGCGTGGACGTGAGCGCCCGAGCCGCCGCCGGCGTCCGCCAGGGTCCCGCCGGAGGTCCCTGTCGCGGCGGCGCCCGTTGCGGAGGTGTCGTTCCGACGGGGGGCGGGCGACCCAGCGCCCGCCGGCTCCATCGCCCCCGCGGGCGCCTTGCCCGGCGGCTGCGCGTTAGGTCCGCCCTCCGCGACGTTGCCCTTGAAGTCGAGCGCAACGTTCCGCGACGCGCCATCCTTGGTGGCGACCCCGCGCCACACGCCGTCCGAACCTTTCGTCAGGCGGGATACGGCGGAATAGCCCGCGTTCAGGATGTGCTTTCGGGCCTGCGCTTCGGTGAAGGAGTTGGCGCCCTTCTTGGCCGCCCCGTCGTTGACGGTGTGCGGCGCCTTTAGGGGCGCGTTGCCCTTGGCCCCGGGGCCGCCGGACGGCTGGGCGGCGGCGGAGCCGGCCAGCGCCAGTGCGGAAGCCGCGGCCAGGGCGGGGAGGGTGCGCAGCATGGCTCAGACCTCCGCGCCGGTCACGGGGGCGTACCGCTGGCGTTCGGCCAGCACCTGTTCAGGGGTGTAGGCGGGGGCGTCGGCGTCAAAGCCCGTCCAGCCCTCCTGCGCATAGGCGCCGCGCCGCGCCGCCAGG
>JASLDZ010000486.1 GCA_030151985.1 Caulobacteraceae bacterium
GCGCCATCGGCAAGCTGACCGACGCCGACCCCGCGCAAGCGGCCACCAACCTCCAGCTCGCCCAGACCGCGCTTCAGGCCTCCGCCCAGGTGTGGCAGGCGCTGACCACCTCCTCGCTCTTGAACGTGCTGTCGTCGGGGTGAGGCGGCGGACCATCGTCCGACCGCGCCCGCTCGCGCGCCCATCGTCCCGCACTCGCTTGGCTGCTCGCTTCTTCCTCTTCTTCTTGCTTACCCATAGCCCTGTGTTCGACGCGCCGCAGGCTCGTCGAACTTGATCTGGAGGGACGCCCCGCGTCCCGACCCTTTCAGGACGCCGTCGCGCGCAGGGCGGGTCAGGGCCGTAGAGCGGAGGCGAAGCCGGAGCGCGCCTTGACGCGCCCGAGCACGGCGGCAGGTCCACCACGCCGACCATCTTCTCTCCCAATCATCCCCGCGGAAGCGGGGATCCAGGTTTGAACCGCGCGTGCGATCGGCTGGGGTTTTCCCTCTGGCTAAAGCCTGGACCCCCGCTTCCGCGGGGATGACTGCGGGAGAGGGGGGGCAAGGGAGCAGGCGTCGCGCTCGCACCACGCGGGCCTCTGCGCCGCCGCGCACGGCCACCGCGCGCAGGGCGCGTCAAGGGACGCTCCGCTCTCCGCTACGCTCCGCCCTTGACCCGCCCTGCGCTCGGCGGCTGACCGGAGGGGTCGGGACGCAGGGCGTCCTTGGAAGATCGACGAGCCTGCGGCGCGTCGAACACTGGGCTGGGGCTCAAGAAAGAAGGATGGGCCGTAGGGGAAGCCTACCGCTCACGGCTCGTCACCCATCGCAAACCGCGCGTCGACCCTCCTCGGCGGGCCGTTCCTCACCCCCCGCGGAAGGCGGCGCAGACCCGCCCCGCCGAACCCGCCCCTCGCGCCGCTCAGGCCGCGGACGGCTGCAGCGACGTCCGCGGGCGGGGCTGGTCGAGGAAGGTCTCCACCGCGTCCACCGCCGTGCAGTAGGCTACGGCGGCCGCGTCGAACCCCAGGTCCACCGCGCGGTGCGCGTCCGCTCGGAGCGCGCGGAACAGGGGCTGGGAGCGGGCGTGCTTCAGGCCTTCGGGCGAGACGAGACGCTCGCGCACGTCCTCGCCCACGGTCAGGAGCATGGCGAGCTCCTTCTCGGCGACGCCGCCGGCCTGCTCGACCAGCTCGCGCGCGCTGCGGGCGAGGTCGCGTACGGAGCGCACCACGTCCTCCAACCCGACGGCGCCCGTGTCGTTCGGGGTCTCCTTCTCGGTCTCCATGACGGCTCCCTTCTTCTGGTTTCGTGTGGCGGCGGCGAGGGCCCTGAGGCCTGCGGGGGGGCGGAAGGACAGGCGCTCGGGCTCGCCCGCCTCGTCGATGCGCAGGCCGGGCGAGAGGCGGCGCAGGCGGTCGATCACGCCCTGCACCAGGTGCTCGGGGGCCGAGGCGCTGGCGGTCAGGCCGACGCGGCGGCGGCCTTCCAGCCAGGCGGGGACGATCTCGGCGGCGGACTCGATCAGGCGGGCGACGGCGCCGCCCCGCTCGGCGGTCTCGCGCAGGCGCACGGAGTTGGAGCTGTGCGGCGCGCCGACTACCAGCACGAGGTCGCAGTCGGCGGCGAGCGCGGCGGCGGCCTGCTGGCGGTTCTGGGTGGCGTAGCAGATGTCGGGCGCGGCGGGACCGACGATGCCGGGGAAGCGCTCGCGCAGCACCGCCACCACCCGCGCCGTGTCGTCGACCGAGAGCGTGGTCTGGGTGACGAAGCCGACGCCCGCCCCGGCCGGCGGGACCGCCGCCCGCGCCTCGGCCTCGTCGGCGACGACGAGCACGCCCGGCCCCGCCTCCCGGTCGTAGTGGCCCACGAGGCCCACGACCTCCGGATGCTCCTTGTGGCCGACCACGATCACGGCGCGGCCGGCGCGGGCGTGGCGGACGACCTCGAGCTGGACCTTGGTGACGAGGGGGCAGGTGGCGTCGAACAGACGCAGGCCCCGCTCGCGCGCCTCCTCCGACACCGAGCGGGCGGCGCCGTGGGCGCTGATCACCGCGACGGCCCCGTGCGGGATGTCCGCCATGGCCTCGACGAAGACGGCGCCCTTGCGGCGCAGATCGTCCACCACCGCCCTGTTGTGCACGATCTCGTGGTGGACGAACACGGGTCCGTCCGTCAGGTCGAGCAGTTGATCGACGACGGAGATCGCCCGGTCGACGCCGGCGCAAAAGCCTCGGGGATTGGCTAGTCGCAACTCCACCGCGAGTCTCCTCGCCTATCGCGAATAAAGCACACCCTGGACATGTGGAACTGCGCCGATGCTAGAGCTTTCCGGCCGGCGAAGGAAGATCAATTCCGCCTTCATCGTTCAGCGACGGCCGAGACATCTACAAGACGCTGTTCGCGGCTTCCGCGCTCAGGCGCTCAGCGCCGCATGGATCGCCGTCTCGAGCTGGGCGCCCGTCACCGGCTTGAACAGGATGCCGCTCGGGTGGTCCTGGCTGATGCGCTCCAGCGTCGAGGGCTCGCGGGAGCCGGTGACGAAGATCACCTTGGAGCCGACGGCGTCGTGGATCTCCAGCGCCGCGTCCACGCCGTCCTTGCCGCCCTTCAGCCGCATGTCCATCAGCACGACGTTGGGCCGGTGCAGCCGCGCCATGGCGACGGCCTCGTCGGCGGTGGCCGCCTCGCCGCAGACCTCCATGCCCATGTCCTCGAGCTGCATCCGCAGCCCCTCGGCGATCAGGAACTCGTCGTCGACGATCAGCACGCACTCCGCCAGCGAGGGCTTCACAGCCCCGCCCCCGCGAACCGCACTTCGACCCGCGTGCCCTGCTCGCGCCTCACCGTCATCACGCCCTCCAACTGCCTCACCAGGCCCTCGACGATCCGAGCGCCCATCGAGCGGCGCGCTCCGGCCGCTTCGGCCGGTGCGTACCCCACCCCGTCGTCGGCGACCGACAGCACGATGGCGCCGTCCTGCCGCCGTCCGAGCTGGACTTCGATCGTGCCCTTCCGACCGCCGGGGAAGGCGTGCTTCAGGCAGTTCGTCACCAGCTCGGTCACCAGGAGCCCCAGCGGAATGCCGAAATCCAGGCCGACGTGCAACGGATCGGCGCTGACCGTGAAGGAGACCTCCTCTGAAGGTCCGCCCGCGCCGATGTTGGCGACCAGTTCCGACAGGAAGGCGGAGACGGAAAAGGTCTCGAGGTTGGTCGATCCCATCAGCTGCTGGTGCACGAGGCCCAGCGCGAAGACGCGGGCGCGCAGGCGGGCGACGGCCTCCTTCGCGGCGGGGTCGGCCAGCTCGCGCATCTGCATCACCAAGAGGCCGTCGACGACCTGCAGGTTGTTCTTGACCCGGTGGTAGACCTCGCGGAGCAGGAGGTCGCGCTGCGCCAGGGCGTGGGTGCGCTCCTCCAGCGCCGCCTCCCGGTCGCGCGAGGCGTCGCTCAGCCGGGCCTCCGCCTGTCGGCGGGCGTCGATGTCCTCCACCACCGCCACCAGCAGGCTGGGCTGCGCGTCGGGGCCGGAGCGGACCATGGCGGCGGAGATGCGCGCCCAGAACGCCTCACCGTTGCGCCGCAGGTAGCGCTTCTCGCGGATGTAGACGTCCTGCTCGCCGGACATCAGGCGAGCGAAGGCGGGATCGTCGCCGGCCCGGTCCTCGGGGTGCGAGAGCGCGTCCTGGTCGAGGCCGACGAGCTCGTGGGGCTCGTGGCCCAGCATGCGCGCGAAGGCCGGGTTCACCCGGATGATCCGCCCGTCGGCGGGGTCGGACTGGACCTTGCCCACGACCGCGGCCTCGAAGCTGACGCGGAACTGCTCCTCGCTGCGGCGCAGCGCCTCCTCCACGCGGGTCTTCTCCCGCAGCAGCGCCTGCAGCTGCACGTTGGACGCCTCGAGCTCGGCGGTGCGCTGCTCGACCCGCTCCTCCAGTTCGGCGTTCAGCCGGGAGAGCTGGTCGGAGGACGGAATGCGGATCAGCTGCGGGATCAGCGGCCACAGCACCACCGCCGTCGCCATCGAGAGCCCCGCGGTCACCAGCTTCACCAGCCCCTCGAGACCGTAGGCGGGCACCCACAGCGTCAGGACCGCCAGGAAGTGGGTGGCCCCGCAGGCCAGGATGAAGGCGACGAACAGGTAGGCGATCGCGCCGTAGCGCATGTCCGGCCGGCGTCGGGCGAAGGCGGCGATCGCCAGGGGGATGGAGAAGTAGGAGAGCCCGATCACCACGTCGGAGGCGACGTGCAGCGCGATCAGCCCCGGCTCCCAGCTCAGGCAGAAGCCGTGGGGGGTCAGGCCGCCGGGATTGAACAGCCAGTTCTCGAGCGTCACCAAGGCCTCGCACCGTCCTCGTGAAGCGTTAGAGGCCCGTCGCGGACGCCGAACGCGCTCGCTAGAACCTCCCAGGTAAGCCTTCCACGATCCCGGCGGCGAAGGGAAGCTGGAGCCCGGCCATGAGCGACACGACAACCCCCGACGCCGGCGCCGCCTCGCGGGTCGCGGCCGCCTGGTTCTTCCGCTCCAGCGAGGAGGGCTTCGCGCTGTCGCGC
>JASLDZ010000001.1 GCA_030151985.1 Caulobacteraceae bacterium
CGTGCCGGCGGCCACGTCCACGTTGTGGCTGCGCAGCGCGCCCACGATGTCGTCGGCCGTGAGCCCCCGGGCCGCCGCCTTGTTCGGGTCGATCCACACCCGCATGGCGTAGTCGCGGGCGCCGCGGATGCGGATGTCGCCCACCCCCTCGACCCGCAGCAGCTCGTCCAGCACGTGCAGGGTGGCGTAGTTGGCGACGTACTGCTGGTCGAGCGTGCCGTCCGGCGAGAACATGTGCACGACCAGCAGGAGGTCCGGCGAGGCCTTGCGCACGGTCAGGCCGAGCTGCTGCACCTGCTGCGGCAGCTGGGGGAGGGCGGTCTGCAGCCGGTTCTGCACCAGCACCGTCGCCTCGTTCAGGTCGCTGCCGACCTTGAAGGTGATGGTCAGCGACATGACGCCGTCGCCGGTGGTCGAGGCGCTCATGTAGAGCATGTTCTCGACACCGTTGATCTGCTCCTCCAGCGGCTCGGCCACCTGCGCCTGCAGGGTCTCGGCGCTGGCGCCGGGATAGGTGGCCGAGACGGTGACGGTCGGCGGGACGATCTCGGGGTACTGGGCGACGGGCAGGGTCGGATAGGCGAGCGCGCCCACCAGCGTGATCAGGAGCGCGATGACCGCCGCGAACACCGGGCGGTCGACGAAGAAGTGCGCGAACTTCATCGCGCGGGCGGAGCCGCCGCGGGCATGGGCGTGGGGGCGAGCACCGCAGGCGCTTCGATCGGCGCGCTGCGGGAGAGCGCGGGCGGTCCGCCGCTGACCTCGCCGTCGGCGCGTGAGCCGGGCGGCGCGGGCGACGGCTCGGGGGAGGTCCCGGGCGCGGGCGCCTCGATCCGGCCTTCACGGGTCCGCACCGCCGCGCCCGGCTTGGCGGCGCCCAGTCCGCCGACCACCACCCAGTCGTCGGGCTTCAGGCCCGAGGAGATCACCCGCAGGCCGTCGACCAGCTGCGCCGGCTGCACGACCCGCTCCGCGAGCTTGCCGTCCTTGCCGACCACGGCGACGACCTGCCGGCTCTGGTCGGGCGTCACCATCGAGTCCGGCACCAGCAAGGCGCGATACTTGCCCGATCCGAGAAGGCGCAGGTGCCCGAACAGGCCGGGGGTCAGCCCGCCGCCCGGATTGTCCACCACCGCCCGGCCCCGGATGGTGCCGGACTGCGGGTCGACGGTGTTGTCCACGAAGTCCATCCGCCCCTTGATGGCGTAGTCCTTGGAGCCCTCGATGCGGATCTCCACAGGGTTGGCGGCCACGCGGGAGGAGGGGCGCGTGCCCGCCGCGTTGGCGCGCTCGTACTTCTCGTAGGCCGCTTCGGAGCCGGTGAAGATGAAGCGGATCGGGTCGCTGGAGACGACGGAGGTCAGGATCGTCGTGTCGGCGGTCACCAGGTTGCCGGGCGCGACCTTGCGGTCGGAGGCGCGGCCCGCCAGCGGCGCCGTCACGCGGGTGAAGCCCAGGTTCAGGGCCGCGGCCTTCACGGCGGCGCGGGCGGCGATCACGTCGGCCTGGGCGGTGCCGACCGTGGTCTGGCGGGTCTGCACGTCCTGCTGGCTGGTGGCGCGCGCCTCGAACAGCTTCTGAGCCCGGGCGAGCTCCACCTGGGCATCGGCCAACGTGGCGTTGGCGCGGGCGAGCTGGCCCTGCGCCTGGCCGAGCGCCGCCTGGTAGGGGCGGGGATCGATGGTGAACAGCACCTGCCCCTTGCGCACCATCTCCCCGTCGCGGAAGCCGATCGACTGGAGGTAGCCGGACACGCGCGGGCGCACGTCCACGCTGTCCACCGCCTCGAAGTGGCCGACGAACTCGTCCCAGTCCACGACGTCCCGCTGGAGCGGGTGGGCCACGGCGACGGTGGGCGGCGGAGGCGGGGGCGGCGGCTTCTTGCAGGCGCTCAGCGCGAAGGCCCCGGCGGACGCGATCAGCAGAGGCACGAGGGTTCGGCGCATTCGGCGTCCGTGACGGAGGAGGCGGGCGGCGGCGTGCTCCTTGCCGCGCCGAGACGCCGCCAACAACAGCCGAACGTTGCAGACGTATGTCTCGGCGGCGCCCGAGCCTTGTCCGCGGCGGCCGAAGGCGGCGGCGTGACGTCGCCTTTGCGCGTGCGGCGCGAGCCGCTAGGAGCACGCCCATGCATCGCCCGCTCCTCGCCGCCGCCTCCGCCCTGGTCCTCGTTTTCGCCGCTGGAGCCGCCCCGGCGCAGGCGCCGCTCGGCCCGCCCAAGCGCGACGGGGTCTGGGGGCAGACCTACAGCGACCTCAAGCCCGCGCCCGACGTCCGCTTCGGCGTCTTGCCCAACGGCATGCGCTACGCCCTGATGCGGAACACGACCCCGGCGCACCAGGTGTCGCTCAGGCTGCGCATCGGCTCGGGCTCGCTGGAGGAGCGCGACGACCAGCAGGGCCTCGCCCACTTCCTGGAGCACATGGCGTTCAAGGGCTCGAAGCGGGTGCCGGGCGGCGACATGATCCAGATCCTGCAGCGCCTCGGCCTGCAGTTCGGGCCGGACACCAACGCCTTCACGAGCTTCGACCAGACGGTCTTCATGCTCGACCTGCCGCAGAACGACGCCAAGAGCCTCGACACCGGCCTGATGCTGCTGCGCGAGATCGGCGGCGAGCTGACCCTGGCGCAGTCCGCCATGGACCCCGAGCGCGGCGTGGTGCTGAGCGAGGAGCGGCTGCGCGACAGCCCGGCCTATCAGGCGCAGAAGGCCCAGCTCGCCGCGATCCTCGCCGGCCAGCGCGTGCCGCAGCGCTGGCCGATCGGGCTGACGAAGGTGATCCAGGACGCGCCCGTCTCGGTGATGCGCCAGTTCTACGAGGCCTGGTACCGGCCGGACAACGCGACCGTGGTGGCCGTGGGCGACTTCGACCTCGACGCCATGGAAGCGAAGATCCGCTCCGGCTTCTCCGACTGGAAGGCCGCCGCCCCCAAGCCGCCGGAGCCGAACCTCGGCGCGGTGCAGCCGCGGGGCGAGAC
Organism: Caulobacteraceae bacterium; assembly: GCA_030151985.1. GTDB lineage: Bacteria > Pseudomonadota > Alphaproteobacteria > Caulobacterales > Caulobacteraceae > JASLDZ01. The sequence continues at coordinate 2,980 of JASLDZ010000001.1, forward strand.
GGTCAGCCTGTTCGTCAAGCCGGGCGCGCCGCTCTCCACCACGCTCGCGTGGGTGCAGCCCTACGACCCCACCGCCGACACCTTCGCGCGCGAGCGCCGGGACACGACCGAGGCGCTGGGCCTGGCGGTGCTGAACCGCCGGCTGGAGACGCTGGCGCAGGGGGCGAACCCGCCCTTCACCGT
>JASLDZ010000022.1 GCA_030151985.1 Caulobacteraceae bacterium
AGACGTTCGACGAGGAGACCTCCGGCTCCGACAACGACCTCGAGACGGACTACATCCTGGATCGCGAAACCGAGGACTTCACCTCCGCCCGGGGCGACGCGGACGTCGAGGGCGACGACGAGGCGCAGGACGCCGACGAGCTCGACGACGAGGCGCTCGCCGACCTCGATGACGCGGGCGAGGAGGACGACCTGGACGACGAGGGCGCCGACGCCGACGCGCTCGCCAACGACGACATCCCCGACTTCTCCAGCGACCGCGACTTCGCCGAACCGGGCGACGACGAGGCCGCCGCCGCCCCCGCCGACGACGCCGAGGTGATCGCCATGGGCGACATGACCGACTTCGCCGGGACCGGCAGCGTGGCCGACCTCGAGTCCGACGGCCTCTCCGACGACGACCTGAAGGAGCTCGACTACATGGACGACGACCGGGACGAGGACCGCGTGCGCACCAAGGGCGGGGAAGCCCCCGACGCCGACCGGGCCGCGGACGCCGCGACGCCCGTGCCCGACACGCCCACCGTCCGCCACGACAGCGAGCGCCTCGACGAGGGGCTGGAGGAGACCTTCCCCGCCAGCGATCCCGTCTCGGCCAAGCACATCACCTGATCGGTCGCGCGCCGGCCTTGCCGTCGGCGCGCGCGACCCTCTAGGTTTACGGCGTTCACGAACGCGCGCCGTCGGCGCAGGGGATGCGCCGCATGGCCAAGGACTCGCTCCGCTTCGAAGGCACCGCCGACTACGTCGCCACCGACGACCTGAAGGTGGCGGTGAACGCGGCGCTGGCGCTGGAGCGGCCGCTGCTGGTCAAGGGCGAGCCCGGCACCGGCAAGACCGTGCTGGCCTACGAGGTGGCCAAGGCGCTCGGCTCTCCGCTGCTGACCTGGCACATCAAATCGACCACCAAGGCGCACCAGGGCCTCTACGAGTACGACGCCGTGAGCCGCCTGCGCGACAGCCAGCTGGGCGACCCGCGCGTGCAGGACGTCAAGAACTACATCAAGCCCGGCAAGCTGTGGGAGGCCTTCTCCACGCCCGAGGGCGCGCCCCGCCCGGTGCTGCTGATCGACGAGATCGACAAGGCCGACATCGAGTTCCCGAACGACCTCCTGCAGGAGCTCGATCGCATGGAGTTCTTCGTCTACGAGACCGGCGAGACGATCAAGGCCAAGATCCGCCCTCTGGTCATCATCACCTCGAACAACGAGAAGGAGCTGCCGGACGCCTTCCTGCGCCGCTGCTTCTTCCACTACATCAAGTTCCCCGACGACGAGACGATGAAGGCGATCGTCGAGGTGCACTTCCCCGGCATCAAGTCACGCCTCGTCGCCGAGGCCATGAAGATCTTCTACGACATCAGGAAGGCGCCCGGGCTGAAGAAGAAGCCCTCCACTTCCGAGCTGCTCGACTGGCTGAAGCTCCTGCTGGTCGAGGACATCGACGAAAGCGTCCTGCGCGAGCGCGATCCCACCAAGCTGATCCCGCCCCTGGCGGGCGCCCTGATCAAGAACGAGCAGGACGTGCACCTGTTCGAGCGGCTGGCCTTCCTGTCGCGGCGCGAGGGCGCGCGCCCGGGCCAGTAGCTTACCTCGATTTCACTGGTGGCGCGGCGTCGCCCGCGCGAGGCTCGCGGGGAACGAGGAGCCCTCCATGACCGCGCGTCCCCTTCCGCTCGCCGCCTTCGCCTGCGCCGCCCTCGCGCTCGCCGCCTGCCATCCCAAGAGCGTGCGCGAAGCCAAGGACGAGATGATCCACGGCGGCGTGCACGTCTCCACCAGCGAGCCGGTCGACGCTCCGGTGACGGTGTCCGACACCCTGACCTGCCCCGACACGCAAGGCGACCTGAAGCTGACCGCCAAGGCCGCGGACGGCCTCTCCTGCAGCTACAAGTCGGACAAGGGCGAGGTGGAGTTGTCCCGCGTGGACGGCGGCGACGCCGACGCCGCCCTGGCGGCGATCAAGGCCAAGCTGGACGCGCTGCTGCCGGCCCAGGCCAAGGGCGGCACAATCACCGTCGTCTCCGAGAAGGGGCCGGACGGGCGCGAGAAGACCAACGTCGACATGCCGTTCCTGCACGTGGCCGACGACGGCGAGCGTTCGCACGTCAAGATCCTGGGCATGACCATCGACTCCGACGACCACGACAGGAAGTCGACCCGGACGGTGTCCTCCGGGCCGCACGGGCGCGAACTCGTCTACGTGTTGGCCGGCGACGGCAAGGCGACGGGCGGCTACAACGCCGTGGGCTATATCGCGCGAGGCGCCGCCACGGGCCCCCTGGTCGTGGGCACGTTCAAGTACGCCAAGGGCGACGAGTGGGCCCACGGCGACGACGAGCACCACGACCACGACCTGGACGCGCTCCTCGACCTGAACGCGAAGAAGGGGGCGGTGGACAAGGCTCCCGAGACGGACCCCAACGAAGACGGCTGACGCCGCGGCCGTCCGGCTGCCGCGGCGATGATCGGCAGCGCTCAGTTCATCCGCGCGCTTGATGTTTCTCCATATTCGGGATTTGCCTAGGCGGCGAGCAGGGCCGCATCTTGCGCATCCTGCAACCGGAGCGCGGGATGCCGTATCCTTACGAGGGCCTGTCGAGCGTCACCGACATCGTATTCGACGACGCTGAGAATCTGCTCCTGGTCGCCACCTCGGACGGTGATCTTGTGGAGTGGAGTCCTCAGACCAATCAGATCGTGAAGACGATCAGCTTCGGCGGCCATCTGGGCGGCCTTAGCATCATCGGCGACGGGACGAAGGTCCTGGTAGCCCAGCACGACGCCGCCTCAGCGCCGACGGATGCGAACGGCGTCGAGCATCACACCGATACGATCTACCGGCTCGATCTGGAGACTTCGACATACGATACGCTGACCTTCGGCGTGTCCTCCAACGAGGTCGGCGTGCTCGACGTGGCTGTCGACGCGACCGGGCGGGCGTTCGCCACCACGAGCGCGACCACGACCGCGCCGGTGCCTCTGCATGGCTTCGACGCGGCGAGCCCGTCGCCGGCCTTCACGTCCGTCACGGTTCCGTCGGACGGCCTGTTTCCAGGCGTTGCGCCCGACAGCTATCTGATCCTCTCCGAG
>JASLDZ010000047.1 GCA_030151985.1 Caulobacteraceae bacterium
TGCGCGGCGAGCGTCTCCCGGAACCCCTCGACCCGCTCCTGGCTGGTCGGGTGACGGGGCGGGCCGGCGACCAGGGCGATGCGGCGATGGCCGAGCCCGATCAGGTGCCGCGTGACCTCGGCCGCGCCCTGGCGGTCCCCCAGGTGCAGCTGGACGCCTCCGGGCAGGGGCGAGTCGGATCCGAGCCGCGCATAGCGAACGCCCGCCGCGTCGAGCAGCTCGAGCATCTCGGGGTCGTCGCAGCTGGGCGGCGTCAGCAGCACCCCGTCGGGCTTGAGCGCCTGGAGTACGTCGCGCGCCTCGCGCTTGAGCTTGGCCGGATCGTGGTCGATCAGCTCGAGCGTGAAGTGGTAGCCCGCCGCCCGGCACTCCAGCATGGCGCCCAGCTGCAGGCGCGAGACGTAGTCGGTGGCGCGGCCCGTGCGCCAGTGGTCGATGGTCAGCTCCGCGTCGACGAAGGCGGCGATCACGAACGAGCGCGACCCGGCGAGCGAGCGGGCCGACAGGTTCGGTCGGTAGCCCAGCGCCTCGGCCGCGTGCAGCACCCGGTCGCGGGTGCCGGGCGTGACCGCCGGGTCGCGGTTCATCACCCGCGAGACGGTCTTGATGGAGAGCCCCGACTCCCGCGCGACATCGTAGATGGTGGCGCTCTTCATGGTCCCGGTTTCCCGGCGTCGGCGGGCGGGGTCAATGGGAAGGCGGCGGCAGCACCGCGTCGTGCGGCGGCGCGTCGCGGCAGGCCAGCGCCACCTCGCCCCGGATCTGGTCCAGCATCTGCCGGAGCCGCGGCGACGGCACCACGTCCATCAGCGGGTCGTAGCTCGCGGGCCGCACGCCCATGCCCTCGAAGATGTAGAACCAGCTGAGGTCGGTGAAGAGTTCTCCCGGCCGCGGCTTCACCCTTCCCGTCGCGCGGTAGACGTCGAGCCTTTCCTGGAGCGTGTCGGGAAGGGGCGTGGCGCGGACCTGGCGCCAGAAGTCCGTGTCGTCCCGCTCGGTCAGCACGTAGTGCAGCACGATGAAGTCGCGGATCCGCTCCACCTCGTCGGTCAGCTCCGCGTTGTAGGCGGCGATGTTGCCGGGGTCGAAGTCGCGGTCCGGGAAGTGTTCCAGGAGGTTCAGGATCCCGCTGATCGCCAGATGGATGCTCGTCGACTCCAGGGGCTCGAGGAAGCCGGACGCCAGCCCTATCGCGACGCAGTTGCCCCGCCAGAACGTCTCGCGTCGTCCGGCCTGGAAGCGCAGCACCCGCGGTGCCGCCAGGGGCTCGCCGTCGATCTGCCCCAAAAAGTCGTGGAGCGCCGCCTCGTCGGATGTCGCGCCGCTGCAATAGACGTAGCCGTTGCCGGTGCGGTGCTGCAGCGGGATGCGCCAGCGCCACCCCGCGCTTCGCGCGCTTGCGAGCGTGAAGGGCGGCCGCCCCGCCCTCGCCGCGGTGGGCGCGGCCACGGCGCTGTCGCAGGGCAGGAGCCCGCTCCAGTCCACCCAGCCGACGCCCAGCGCCTGCCCGATCAGGAGCGCCCGGAAGCCCGTGGCGTCGATGAAGAGGTCGGCCTCCAGCCGCTCCCCGCCCTCCAACGCCAGGGCGGCGATGCGGCCGTGCTCGCCAAGCTCGACGTCGCGCACCGTGCGCTCCAGCCGGGTCGCGCCGAGCGCCTGGGCGTAGGCGGCCAGGTACTTGGCGACCAGCGCGGCGTCGAACTGCAGGGCATGGCGCACGCCGGCCCGCGCGGCCGCCTCGCCCTGGAGGACCAGCCCTCGCTCTCCCAGCCGCGCGCAGGGGCTGTAGTCGGCGAGGTCGAGCGCGAGGCCTTCGCTCCGCGCCTTGTGCCAGGCGTGGAAGAAGGGGCGGCGGTTGATCGGGGCGCCGAACGCGCCGAACGGGTGCCAGTAGCTCTCGCCCTCGCGACGCCAGTCGTCGAAGCGGATGCCGAGCTTGTAGGTGGCCTGGGTGTGGCGGACGAAGTCGGCCTCGTCGATCCCCAGGAACTGCAGGAGGTCGATGAACGGCGGGATGGTCGCCTCGCCGACGCCCACCGTGCCGATGTCTGGCGACTCGACGACGGTGACGGTGCAGCCGGAGTCGGGCAGCGCCCGCGCCAGGATGCTCGCGGCGACCCATCCCGCCGTCCCGCCGCCCACGATGGCGATGCGGCGGAGACGGCGGTCGGAGGGCATGGGAACAGCCTAGCGCGGTCGCCCTGCCGATCTAGCCCTTGAACTTCACCCCGAAGAAGAACCGCCGCCCGCTGACGTCGTAGGTGAACGGCTGGTTCGGGTACTGCAGGTAGGTGTGCTGCGCCTCGTTGGTGATGTTCTGCACCTGGAAGACGACGCCGATGTGGCTGTTGAAGTCGTAGCCGACCTGGCCGTCGAGCTGGCCGTAGGGGGCCGAGTAGATCTGGTAGATCTTGCTCACCCCGTTCTGGTCGGGGAAGGCGAAGGTCGCGCCCACGAGCGAGTCGTTCACCGCCTTGTCGCGCCACGAGTAGGACAGCCGGCCCGAGAAGCCGAACCGCTCGTAGTAGAGGGTGCCCGTGAACGAGTTCTCCGCCACGCCCGGAATGGTCGACTTGCTCGAGAAGGAGGTTCCCTGCTCCGACTGCGAGTTGGAGTAGGTGTAGTTCGCCGCCAGGCCGAAGCCCTGCAGGTAGGGTGAGAACTGGTCGGTGAAGACGTACTGGCCGCCCAGCTCCACCCCGTAGACGTGGCCGGAGCCCGCGTTCACCGGCTGCGAGACGTTGGCGGTCGTGCCGCCGAAGTCGTCGTTCACGAGCGTCGCGATGTTCTGGTTCTCGACGAAGTTGTCGATCTGCTTCCAGAACCCGGAGATGCTGACCAGCCCGCCCTTGGTGAAGTAGTTCTCGTAGGAGATCAGCCCCTGGGTGGCGCGGTAGGGGTCGAGCTGGGCGTTGCCGGAGCTGCCGCCGTCGAATGCGAACCCGTCCTTCAGGCCGGTGTTCACGTTGGTGCGGGCGTTGGTCTGCCGCGTGAAGTTGAACGAGTTGCCCAGGCCCAGCGAGAACAGGTCCTGCGGCGAGACCACCCGCGCCGCCGACACCCGCAGCAGCTGGCTGTCGGTCAGGTCGAGGGTGAAGTTGAAGGACGGCAGGACGTCGGTGTAGCTGCGGCCGGTGGTGACGGGCACCACGTTGGAGTCCACGCCGTTCCAGGAGGCCGTGCCGTAGTAGGTCGGCTGGGTCGCCGTCTGGCCGTTGGAGATGCGCAGGTCGGTCTGCACGATCCGGATGCCGAAGTTCAGGTGGAAGCGGCTGTCGCGGTTGCCGATGTCGCCCATGATGTAGCCGGCGGTGGTGCGCTCATGCACCTTGAACGAGCTCAGGCCGTCGAAGAACAGCGCCTCGGTGGTGTTCGGCACGCCTGCGCCCGACCACACCTTCTCCTCGTAGGTTGAAGGGTCGCGCAGCGTCGACGGGTCCTTCACGATCATCGGGCCGACGCCGAAGCTGTTCACCACGTGCACGAGGCCGGGATTCGTCGTCGCGGTCGAATAGGGGATGTTCGGCGTGCCGTAGCCGGGGTCCGAGTAGTAGACGTACGGGCCGCCGTTCGGGTCGCCGACGTTCCCAGCGCCCATGCCGTTGATCAGGTAGCGGCCGAAGTCCTGCTCCACCTTGCGGTCGGCGTAGCGGATGCCGGCCGAGAGCACCGCGCCCACGTCCTTCAGGAACGGCGCGTCGTAGGAGCCGTCGAGCTTGAGCGCGTACTGCTCCTGCTCGGTCAGGTTCGCCCACGCCCAGTTCGACTTGAACGTCGTGTAGGCCGGGTTGGTCAGGATGTCGGCGTAGGGCGCCAGGTAGCTGACCGTCGGCAGCCCCGAGTCGCCGCCGTTGGTGTAGGCGAAGGTGTAGCCGTGGCTGCCCGCGCCGGGGCAGGTCGAGGCGCCGTTGTTGCAGCCTGGCGCCGCGGGCGAAGTCGCGACGCCGGCGCTGGTGTTGTAGAGCCCGTGCTCCACGTCCGCCTGCGCGGCCTCGAGGTCAGAAGTGGCGCGCGCCCAGGACAGGTCCAGCTTGCCCTTCAGCGGCCCGCCGTCCTCATAGGTGGTGCTCCACTGCACGTTGTCGGCTTCGGAGGTGTTGCTCTGGAACAGGGTGGCGGTCTCGGCGCCGTTGGCGTTGAACACCGCCGCCCCGACCACGCCGGTCTTGTCGATGCTGTAGGGCTGCGTCGGATCGATGCCGGGGAGCAGCACGCCGGGCGAGGTGCCCTGGCCGTTGAACCAGGCCTTGTCCGAATAGGTGGTGGTGTCCTCGTCCTCGTGGGAGTGGAACCAGTTCACCCGCGTGGTGAT
>JASLDZ010000059.1 GCA_030151985.1 Caulobacteraceae bacterium
GCCAGGATCAGGTCGAAGGGGCCGTGCTTGGCGTGCACCTCGGCCAGGAGCGCGCTCGCCACCTGGTAGGGCCGCATCAGGAACAGGTAGATCCGGTCGGCGAAGACGAAGCAGACCAGGAAGCCGACGACCAGCGCCCCCACGCACACGATCAGCCGGCCGCGCAGCTCGACCAGGTGCGACAGGAGCGGCGCGCGCGAACCTTCCAGCTCGGCCTCGTCGTCCGCCACTGCGCTCACGCGGGCGCCCGGGCGGCGGAGGCGCGGCGCGTCTCCTCAGCGTATCCCTCGTCGCCGGCGGGGCCCTCGAACGGCGCGGTCGAGCCGTCGTCGACGGTGTCGCGCGAGCGGCGGCGGTCGGGCTCGACCTCGCCCTCGCGGTAGGCCTCCTCGCCGGATGGCCCGTCGTAGCCCGCCGCCGAGTCGTCCTCGACGGTGTCGCGCGAGCGGCGGGGGTCGCGGTGCGGCGGCTCCTCGCGGTAGGCCTCTTCGCCGGCCGGCCCGTCGAAGGGCAGCAGCGGCTCGGCGTCCATGTCGTCGGTGAACCGCGGGTCCTCCGCCTGGGCGAGCGTCGGAGTGCGCGAGAGCGTGGGCAGCGGCGGCGTGCCCAGCCGCTCGGGCGAGCCCTTCAGGTGCGCGTTGATCTCGGACACGTGCGACTCCATGTCGGGCAGGGCGGCGGAGGCGAACTGGCCCGTGCGCAGCGCCTCCACCTCCTTGCGCAGCTCGTCCAGCTCGGACTGGCGGGCCATCTCGTCGAAGCTGGAGCGGAATTCGGCCGCCAGCCCGCGCATCTTGGCGGTGAACTGTCCGACCTTGCGCAACAGGATCGGCAGGTCCTTGGGACCCACCACGATCAGGGCGACGATCGAGAGGAAGGCGAGTTCGAGCGCGCCCGATTCGAACGGCATAGGTCTTTAGCGCCCCGCCGCCGCCTGGGTGATCAGAGCTCGGCGCGCGGGATCGACGCCTCGCGCTCGGAACGCGCGGCCGGGTCGGCCGGCAGGCTGGTGATCTTGGCGTTCGGGTCGGCGGGACGGGGCGCGGTGTCCTCGTCGCCCTTCAGCCCGTCCTTGAAGGCGCGGATGCCCTTGGCGGCGTCGCCCATGATGCCCGACAGCTTGCCCTTGCCGCCGAACAGCAGGGCCACGACGACGGCCAGGATCAGCCAGTGCCAGATGCTCAGACTGCCCATCATGGGATGGCGCTCCTCAACGGTACGGCCGCGCGGACGCGGGGAAGCCGGCGCGTGTAGCCGATCATATAGGCGCGGGCGAGGCGTAGCGCCAAGCGGCGCTTCAGGGCCGCGGCGGGGGATCGGGCGGCGTCGCCGGCGCGGCGGCCTCCGCCCTGTCGGCGGGCGGCACCTTGCGGCGGCGCAGGTTGTCCCGCAGCGCGGCGGCGAGCCGGGCCTCGCGGGAGTCGGGCTGCGGACCGCTCACGGACACAGGCTCCCTCCCGCTCAGCCCTTGACGCAGCGGAACACGTAGGCCCCTTCGGCCTGGCTGTCGAACTGGGCGGAGCGCCCGAACCGCGCGCAGTGGCCGATCGCGAGCGGGAAGGCGTCAGCCCGGGTTTCCGCCTGGAACACCCGCACTGTGTCCGCGTCGCCCCGCACCCGCGAGGACCCGGCCAGCCGGTCGGACAGGCTGACGGTCCCGCCGTCCGCGCACCCGGCGAGGAGCCCCACCGCGCAGGCGACGGCCGAGAGACGAAGCATCCGAGCCATCGGCGGCCCTCCCCCGACCGCAACGCGGCGAGGGGCGGCCCGATCCGTCAGGACGCCAAGGGGGGAAGTGGTGCCGTTGGGGAGGATTGAACTCCCGACCTCAGCCTTACCAAGGATGCGCTCTACCACTGAGCTACAACGGCGCCGGCCGGGCGCGGGGCCCGGCGGGAGGCGCGGGGTTTAGCGGAGGAGGTCGTCTAGGGGAAGCCCCGTCTCCGCGCCGTCTCGCCGCGCCCTCAGCGCTCCTGCGTGGTCGTCGTCGTCGAGGTCGTGGTCGTGGCGCTCACCGGGCGCGGCAGGGCCGGGTCGGGGGTGAGCACGCGGGCGGCGTCGGCGTCGGCCCAGGCCACGAGCGCGGTCTCGGCCTGGTCGGTGGCCTGGCCGTAGGCGGCGACGATGGCGTGGACGCTGTTGTCGGCCGCCGGGACGTCGGCCGCGAAGGCCTGGTCGGCGACGAAGCTGCCGTTGCGGCGCAGCAGCATGGCCTGCATCCGCACCCGCACGACGGGCGTCGCGCCGGGCGAGGCGTAGCGGGTCTCGAAGTCGGTGACCTCCACCCGCAGGGCCCCTTGCGCGGCGCCCGTCTCGCCGCGGCTGAGCAGGCGCACGGCGCGGGAGCGGGCGTCGAAGGCGCGCTCCACCCCGTCCTCGAACAGCACGGCGGCGGGCGCGACCCAGCGCGCGCCGCCCACATAGGCCGCCTGGTCGCCGGTGATCGCCAGCATGCGGTCGCCGGCCGAGGCGCGCGGCAGGTCGGTGCGGGCGAGCACCAGCCCGATCCTCAGCCCCGTCTCGGCGGCCGGCGGCGGCGGCAGGTCGGCGCCGAAGCGGTACATCTGCACCGGCTTCTCCTTGGGCAGCACGGAGATGCAGCCGGGGAGCGCGAGAGCCGCGCAGGCGGCGGCGAGGAGCGGGGCGTAACGGCG
>JASLDZ010000062.1 GCA_030151985.1 Caulobacteraceae bacterium
AGGTGCCGTTGAAGGCGTTCGGGTTGACCTGGACGATGCCGCCCGTGCCCGCCGGAACCAGCGTCGAGGTCGAGTTGCCGCCCTTGGAGGCGTCGCGCTCGTGCTCGTAGCGCAGGCCCACGTCGATGTGCAGGCGCTCGGCGAAGGTGAACTCGTCGTTGAAGTAGAAGGACTGCGACTGCAGGAGGTTGCTGCTGATCCCCGAGCCCCAGTTGCCGTACGAGATCAGCCCGTTGTTGCTCAGCGAGCCGACCACCGTGCCGACGTTGTTCAGCGCCACGACGTCGTAGATGTTCGAGTTGTTCGCCACGTCGTTGATGACGGTGGCGACGCCCGACTGGTCGTTCGTCTGCTTGTTGTAGTAGAACTGACCGCCGACGGTCAGGCTGTTCTTCCAGTTGGGACCGCTGATGCTCCAGCGGCCGCCGATGTTGGCGCCGTAATCGTTGTACTTGACCAGCTGGCGGTTCAGCACGGTCTGCTGCAGGAGGCCGTTGCCGTTCAGCCCGTTCAGCGCCGCGGTGTTGGAGGCGGCGATGACCTGTCCCGTCGTCAGGCTGCGGATGCCGAACTGGGTCGCGCCCGGGAACAGGCCCAGCGACGACACGCCGTTGTAGGTGAGGCCGACCGAGGAGATGCGGCCCATGCCGTCCAGCCCGCCGGCGTAGATCGGCGAGGCCGGGGTCCCGCTCAGGTAGTCCACCGCGGAGGCGAGGCCGGCGTTGCCGGTGCCGCTGCCGGCGAACACGCCGTTGAAGTTCAGGCTCTGCTGGGTGAAGCGCAGGTGGGCGAAGGCGCTGAAGCCGGTGTCGCCGATCGGCTTGTCGACGTCGATGCGGAACAGGTTGCCCTGGCTGTGGATGCCCTCCAGCTCGCTGAAGGTGCGGGTGCACTCGTTGGCGGCGCAGGAGTCCGGCACCACGATGCGGCCGAAGCCCGCGCCGATGATGTTGCCGAACTGGGTGCCGAGACCGGGGACGCCGCCCGGCGTGCCGTTGGTCACCGAGTAGGGCTGGTCGGCGTAGTAGGGGTCGTGTTCGTCCCAGTGCTTGTAGGTGAACATGGCCGTGCCGCCGTCGTCGAAGCGCTTCTCGAGCTGCGCCTTGATCCGGTAGGTGTCGTAGGTGAACGGCGACGAGCGCTGGCCGCCCGTGGAGTCGATGTAGCCCGAAACCGCGAAGGCCACGTCCTTGCCCAGCATCGGCAGCGGGGCCGAGTACCAGAAGTCGCCGCGCTTCTCGCCGTAGGTGGTGCCGGTGAACTTCACCAGGCCGCCGGCCTCGTCGAAGTTCAGCTTGCGCGAGATGAAGTTGACCGAGGCGCCGGCCGCGTTCGGGGTCAGGATGCCCGAGGTGCCGCCCTGGATCGCTTCGACGTGGTCGTAGCTGAGGTCGAACTGCAGCACCTCGTCGTCGTTCAGGCCGCCGTACTGCAGCGGCTGGCCGTCCTCGATCAGGCGCACGAAGGTCTGGCCGCCGCCGGGCAGGCCGCGCACCGAGTAGTTGTTCGAGACCGGGCCGGCCGAGCTCTCGACGTAGAAGCCGGGGATCGTCTTCAGGACGTCGGCGGTGGTGCGCGGCGACTTCTGCTGCAGCTCGGCCTGCGTCGTGGTCGTGATGGCGACCGAGGCGTCCAGCAGGGTGCGGCGCGAGGTCGAGCCCGTGACCACCACGGTGTCCACCGTGGTCGGGGCGGTGTCGTCGGTGGTCGCCGCCGGCGTCTGCGGCTGGTTGCTGCCGCCCGCGGCCTGGACCGGCGCGTCGGCGGCCGGCGTCGCGGCGGCGGGCGCCGCGGCGTTCGCGACCGAGAGGCCGCAGAGCGAGGCCGCGGCCGCGATGGCGACGACCGAGGCCGACGAGGCCAGGGACTTCTTCTGTCTCAACACGTTGGATTCCCCATCGACTGTTTATGTTCTTAGGCGGCGGACACGCGGATCGCCGCCACGGCGACGGCCGACCCGTTCAAGGACTTCGACAACTTCGTTCGGCGGCTCGGCCTTCGGGCCGCGTGCTTCATCTCCCTTGCGGTCCCTGGTCCGCCGGCCGTGTTCGCGCCGGGCGCGAAAGGCTGGACGTCGCGGAACTCTCGCTCGTTGGATCGAGCTTGAAAGACATCGATATCATTTTCAAGCGCCGTCTCCCCGCCGCCGCCACGCATGCGACCGTGTGGCGCATTTCGGCCACGCCCCCGGCGGATGAAGGAAGGGGGCGCCGAAACACTCGCGGCCGGATTGCGGCGCCCGCAGGACCGACCCGCCGCCTCATGACCGACGCCGTCTTGCCCGCACGCCTCCGGATGGAGGACATCGCCGAACTGGCGGGTTGCTCGAAGATCACCGTCTCGCGCGCGCTTCGGGGCCACCCGTCCGTGCGGCCCGCCACCCGCGACCGGGTGATCGAGGTCGCCCGGCGCGCCGGCTACCGCATGAACCTGCCCGCCCGGAACCTGCGGCTGGCGCGCAGCCGGGTCGTCAGCGTCGTCGTCGGCGCGCCCGCCGCGGCCATGGACACCATCTCCGACGCCTTCCCGCTCGACCTCCTGCGGGCGATCTCGCAGGAGCTGACCGCGGCCGGCTACAGCCTGCTCCTGGCCACCAGCGACGACCTGGACGCCACGGCGGTGCAGGCGGCCGAGGGCGGCATCCTCCTGGGCCAGGGCTCCGACGACGACGCCCTGCACCGCATCGGCGAACTGCGCATGCCGTTCGTGGTCTGGGGCGAGAAGCGCGAGGGCGACCACCACGCCACGGTTGACACCGACAACCGGGAGGGCGGGGCCCTGGCCGCCCGGCGGTTCGCCTCCCTGGGGCGGCGCCGCGCGGTGTTCCTGGGCGACCTGCACCACGCCCAGGTGGCCGCCCGCGCGGCGGGCTTCTCCACGGCCGCCGCCTCGCTCGGGCTGGCGGTGACGACGGAGGGAAGCGACTTCACCTTCGCGAGCGGCTGGCGGGCGGTGACGGAGCTCTGGGGCCGGGGCGAGCGCTTCGACGCCCTGTTCGCCGCCAGCGACGTCATCGCCATGGGCGCGGTTTCGGCCCTGACCCAGCTCGGGGCCAAGGTGCCGGGGGACGTCTCGGTGATCGGCTACGACGACACGCCGCTCGCCGCGTCTTCCGTCCCCGCCCTCACCTCGGTGCACCAGAACTGGCGCGAGGGCGGCCGGCGCCTGGCGCGCAAGGCCGTCGACCTGATCGAGGGGCGGCCCGCCCAGTCGGAGGTGCTGCCCGCCAGCCTCACGGTGCGCGAGACGTGAGCGACGCCCCTCGCGTGCGGGTGGAGAGGCTGGGCCGGGAGGAGTCCCCGGTGCTGATGGTCGAGCGCCTGCTCAGCGACCCCGCGCCCCTGCTGGAGGACGCCTACGCCGCCGCCTATGCGCCGCCCGAAGTCGAGGCCTACCCGGGCGTGCGGGCCCCCTGCCCCGCCGACTACCTGGCGGTGCTGCGACGCGGGCTCCTGCCGCTGCTGAGGGACGTCTTCCCGCTGGAAGGCTGGGAGCTGGCGAGCGCGGCCAGCAGCTTCTCGCTGGTCACCCGCCGGCCCGAGGCGCTCCAACCCCGGCAGAGGATCCCCCACACCGACGCGCGCGAGCCGGGGCTGATCGCGCTGATGCACTACCTGACACCCGGCGGATGCAGCGGCACCTCCTTCTACCGGCACCGGGCGACCGGCTTCGAGACCGTGTCGGCGGCGCGCGCGGGCCGCTACGAGGTGGCGGTGGAGGCGGAACTCGGCGCCGCCCCGCCGGAGGGCTACATCGGAAGCGACACGGCCGCCTACGAGCGGATCGGGGGCGTGGACGGGGCGTTCAACCGGCTCGTCGCCTATTCCGGCCTGCTGCTGCATTCGGGCGACCTGCCCGAGGACTTCGGCTTCAGCCCCGACCCGCGGCGCGGCCGGCTGACCGCGAACACCTTCCTGCTGTTCGAGCGCGCGACCCGCTGAGCGCCTTCGCCCGGGCGCTCCTCCTCGTGGCGGAACCCCGGCCGGAAGGCCGCGTTGGCGTGTGCTGGCGAAGCGTCACGCTCCCTGACGCTCCCGGTACGTCCGCCGCCGCTCGAGAGGAACACGATGGCGCAGGACCGGCCGGAAGGGAACTCGGACGCCGCTCACCCCCAACCGCCGGAAAAGGTCGTCGACCCCCGCTCCTACAAGGCCGACGGCGCCTATGACGGGCCCAAGGAGGGCGACGACGACGAGGACAAGGGAAAGTCCGGCGACGAAGGCAAGGACGACGAGAAGGACAAGAAGGAGAAGAAGCCCGGCCCGTTCCAGAAGCCCGCGGTCCTGATCGGCGCCGGCGTCGTCCTGGCGCTGCTGATCCTGGCGGCGGTCCTGTTCTGGCTGCACGCCCGCAACTTCCAGTCGACCGACGACGCCTTCGTCGACACCCACATCGTGCACCTCGCGCCGCAGATCGCCGGGCGCGTCTACTGGATCCAGGCCAACGACAACGCCTATGTCGCGCCCGGCCAGGTGCTGGTCCGGATCGACCCCGTCGACGTGAACACGCGCGTGCAGGAGGCCCGGGCGCAGCGGGCCAGCGCGGTGGCGCAGCGCGAGCAGGCGCTGGCGCAGAAGGTCTCCGCCGGGGCGCAGGTCCGCGTCGCCCGCCGCAACGCCGAGCAGTCCGCCGCCCAGGTCCCCGGCGCGGAGGCGCAGGCGCGTTCGGCCGCCGCCGACTACGCGCGGTACTCGGGGCTGCACGCCGTCAACCCGCTGGCGGTCGCGGGCCAGCAGCTCGACAACAGCCGCGCCCAGGCGGCGCAGACCGCCAGCCAGGCGCAGGCCGCGCGCAAGGCGGCCGCCGCCGCGGCCGCCCAGGTCGACCAGGCGCGGACCCAGCTCGCCACCGCGGACGCCCAGATCGCCGCCGCCGACGCGCAGATCGCCCAGGCGGACGCCCAGCTCGCCAGCGCCGGGACCAACGCCAGCTATGCCGAGATCCGCGCCCCCGTCGCCGGCCACGTCACCAAGCGCACCGTCGCGCTGGGCGCCTATGTGCAGGCCGGCCAGGAACTCATGGCGATCACGCCTACGGAGCTCTGGGTCACGGCCAACTTCAAGGAGACGCAGCTCAAGCTGATGCGGGCCGGCCAGCCGGTGGACATCAAGGTCGACGCCTATCCGGACGTGAAGTTCCGCGGCCACGTGGAGTCGATCCAGCGCGGGGCCGGGCAGGCCTTCGCCGTGCTGCCCTCCGAGAACGCCACCGGCAACTTCGTGAAGGTGGTGCAGCGGGTGCCGGTGAAGATCGACATCGACAACCTCGACGACGCCCACCACCCGCTCGGCCCCGGCATGTCGGTGACCCCCAAAGTGCGGGTGCGCTAGGTGGCCGGCGCGGCCGCCGGCGGCTGGAGCGACGCGCGGTCGGCGGCGGGCGGGCGCAACCCGTGGCTGGTGGCGGTGGTGGTCTCGATCTCCGCCTTCATGGAGGTGCTGGACACCTCCATCGCCAACGTGGCGCTGGAGCATATCGGGGGCGGCCTGGCGGTCTCCTACGACGAGACGACCTGGGTGCTGACCAGCTACCTGATCGCCAACGCCATCGTGATCCCGGCCTCGGGCTGGCTCTCCACCGTGGTGGGCCGCAAGCGCTACTACATGATCAGCGTGGCGCTGTTCACCGCCGCCTCGTTCGTGTGCGGGATCGCCCCCAACCTGACGATCCTGATCCTGGCGCGGGTGGTGCAGGGGGCGGCGGGAGGGGGCCTGCAGCCCTCCACCCAGTCCATGCTGATCGACAGCTTCCCGCCCGAGAAGCGGGGCGCGGCGCTGGGGCTGTTCGGCTTCACCATCGTGCTGGCGCCGGCGGTGGGCCCGGTGCTCGGCGGCTGGATCACCGACAGCTTCCACTGGAGCTGGATCTTCCTGATCAACGTGCCCGTGGGCGCGCTGTCGCTGTCCCTGGTGCAGATGCTGGTGACCGAGCCCGAGGCGCTGAAGGCGGAGGCGCAGAAGGCCAAGGCGGGGGGGCTGAAGTTCGACCTGCCCGGCTTCGCGCTCATCGGGCTCGGCCTCGGCACGCTGGAGGTCGCCGCCGACCGGGGGCAGCGCGACGACTGGTTCTCGAACCCCACCATCACGATCTGCGCCATCCTGGCCGTCGTCGGCCTGGTCGGTTTCGTGATCTGGGAGACGGTCAAGAAGAAGGACACGCTGCTCGACCTGTCGCTGTTCAAGAACCGCAACTTCCTGATCTGCAACCTCGTGATGATGATCACGGGCGTCGTCCTCTACGGCACGACGCAGTTCCTGCCGCAGCTGCTGCAGCAGGTGCAGGGCTACACGGCCACCTCGGCCGGGCTGGCGATGACGTTCGGAGGGCTGGCGACGCTGATCGCCATGCCGATCGCCGCGACCCTCTCCAGCAAGGTGCAGCCGCGCTGGCTGATCCTGTTCGGCCTGTGCGTGGAGGCGCTGGCGCTCCTCAACATGACCGGCCTCTCCACCAACATGAGCTTCTGGGACGCCGCCTTCAGCCGGGTGTGGCAGGCGATCGGCATCCCCTTCCTGTTCGTGCCGCTCACCAACGCCGCCTATGTCGGCCTGCCGCCGGAGAGCACGAGCCAGGCGTCGGCCATGCTGAACGTGTTCCGCAACCTCGGCGGCACGCTGGGCATCAGCTCGGTGCAGACGCTGCTCGCCCAGCGCGAGCAGTTCCACCAGTCGCGGCTGGTGGAGCGGCTGAACGGCCTGGACCCCGCCTACGTCTCGGCCCTGCACACGGCGACGCAGGCGCTTCGCCCGCGGCTGGGGTTCGGGGCCGACCAGGGGGCGATGGCGCAGATCTACGCCAACGTCACGCGGCAGGCGGCGATGCTCTCCTACGTCGACGTGTTCTGGGCGCTGATGTGTTTCGTGGCCGTCGTCACGCCCTGCGCCTTCCTGCTGAAGAGCGCCTCCCAGGGGCAGGCCCAGGGAGGCGCCGCATGAGGCCGTCGT
>JASLDZ010000201.1 GCA_030151985.1 Caulobacteraceae bacterium
GATGCGCTGGTTGGCCTGGTGGGGGATGAACCAGTCGACCGCCGCCATCTCGACGCCGGCGCTCGCCACGCAGGCCTCCATCGCCTCGGCGATGTTGACCACGGCGTTCCTGAACACCTGCTGGCCCAGCATGCGCAGGTGGCCCACCGTGCCGGTGGTGGAGGGGCCGCCGTCCACGTAGAGCAGCTCCTGCTTGGCCCCGTCGCAGCGCAGCGAGAAGCCGAGCAGGCCGCGATCCGCGATGGTCCCCTCGCCCTCCGCCGGCTCCAGAACCACGGCGCCCGCGCCGTCGCCGAAGAGGACGCAGGTGGTGCGGTCCTGGTAGTCAAGGAGGCGCGTCATGGTCTCGGCGCCGATCACCAGCGCGCACTTGGCCAAGCCTCGGGCGACGAAGCCGTCGGCCACGCTCATGGCGTAGACGAAGCCCGAGCACACCGCCTGCACGTCGAAGGCGATCCCGACCGGCGCGCCCAGCTTGCGCTGCACGGCGGCGGCGCAGGCCGGGAAGGTGTGGTCGGGCGTGGTGGTGGCCACCACGATCAGGTCGACGTCCGAGGGTGAGCGGCCGGCGCGCGCCAGCGCGATCCGAGCGGCGGCCGTGGCGAGGTCGCTCGTGGTCTCCCCCTCGGCGGCGACGCGGCGCTCCTCGATGCCGGTGCGCTCGCGGATCCAGGCGTCGGAGGTGTCGACGCGCTGCGCCAGCTCCGCGTTGGTGACGATGCGGTCCGGAAGACGGCCGCCGACGCCGGTGACGGCGCTGCGGATCACGCCTTCGCCTCGGCCGCGACGTGAGCCGTCTCGAGCGTCGGCGCCGGCTCGAAGCGGGCGAGGTTGCGGGCGATCTGGGCGGCGTAGTCGCTGGAGGCCAGCGAGTGGGCCATGACGATGGCGTTGGCCACGCCCGCCGCGTCCGCCCCGCTGTGGCTCTTCAGCACCGTGCCGTTCAGGCCCAGCAAGGGTCCGCCGTTGACCGAACTGGGGTCGAGCCGCGCCCGCATCTTCCCCAGCGCGCCCGACGCCATCAGCGCGCCCGCCTTGGCCAGCGTCGTGGAGGTGAGGGTGTCGCGCAGGGTGCGGCTGAAGAAGCGCGCCATGCCCTCGGCGGTCTTCAGCGCGACGTTGCCGGTGAAGCCGTCGGTGACGATCACGTCCACCGTCCCCTTGGCGATGTCGTCGCCCTCCACGAAGCCGCGGTAGTCGATATCGAGGTTGGACTCCCTCAGCAGCCGGTGCGCCTCCCGCACCTCCTCGTGGCCCTTCACGTCCTCGGAGCCGACGTTGAGCACGCCCACGCTCGGCCGGCACGGCTTGCCCGAGCCGTCGGTCGCCTTGTGCACGGCGCAGTGGAAGGCCTCGCCCATGATGGCGAACTCGACCAGCTGGGCGGCGTCGCAGTCGATGTTGGCTCCGACGTCGAGGACGGCCGTGACGCCGCGCAGCGTGGGCCAGCTGGCCACGATCGCCGGCCGCTCCAGCCCTCCCGCCATGCGCAGCAGGAGCTTGGAGATGGCCATCAGCGCGCCGGTGTTGCCGCCGGAGATGGCGGCGTGCGCCTCTCCTGTCTTGATCGCCTCGACCGCGTTCCACAGGCTAGAGCCCTTGCCTCGGCGCATGGCGGCGGCGGGCTTCTCGTCGCCGGCGATCACCCTGTCGGCGGGGCGCACGGTGGAGACGGCGGCGGCGGCGGCGTTCCGTGCCAGCTCGGCCTCGATCCGGCTCCGGTCGCCGTGGAGCAGGAACTGGACGGGCCGCCCGTCCAGCCGCTTCAGCGCCAGCTCGACCCCCGCGACGAACACGGGGGGGCCGTGGTCCCCGCCCATGGCGTCCAGCGAGATCACGACACCGGAAGGCGCGGAGGAAGGCTCAGGCACGGGCTTTGGACTTGGCTCTCGGGAATCGCCGGAGGCGGCGGAAGCGAAGGCGGCGGACCTTACTCTCCGGGCGACGCCATGCAAACGCCGGGGTGGCGGACCGGGGGCCCGCCCTAGTTCCGCTTCAACGCGGCGAGGCCGGCGAAGGGCGAGGGCTCGCCCGGCTCCGGCGGCTGCACGAACTCCGCGCCGGGCGCGCGGGGAAAGGGATCGAGCTCCAGCGCCAGATGCTCGACGAGATAGGCGGCCACGTCGATCAGGTCGCCGTCCAGCACGTCCGGCGGATCGGGCGCATCGACGTCGATCTCCTCCTCGGCGGAAGGCGCGTTCGGACTGCCGGCAGGAACCACGCGCAGGGTGAAGTCACCCGTCACCGTCTGGTCGAAGGGCTCCAGCGTGACGCCGCAGGCGCGCGTGAGCCGCGCCTCGAAACGTCCTTGCAGTTCAGCGCCGTCCAGCCATGGCTTCAGCCTCGCCTCGCCGGTCAGGCTGGAGAGCGCGAGGAGGTCGAGCAGGCGGGCCACGGCGGCGCGCTCGGTCTCCGACGCCTCCAACGCAAGGGTGACGCCGCGCTGCGCCTCCGACAGGCGCACGGCGTGGGACCAGGGCGGCTGCGCGCTCACGCCGCCACCTCCGCAAAGCCCACGCGGCCGTCGAGCAGGTCGGGGAGCGGCTGAGCCGCCAAGGCGTCGGCCGCGGCGGACGCGTACGCGGCGAGCGGGCCGGCGCGCGCATCCTCTTCCGCTCCGAACACGGTGCGCCCCACGAGCGCGGTCAGCGCCGTAAGGTCGGGACGCGCGTCCAGCGCGGGATCGTAGGCCTTGGCGCGGCCATAGATGGCCTCGCCCAGCTTGCGCATCTTCTTGCCGACCGAAAGATCGCCGACGCCCATGTCGCGCAGACCGTCGTCGAGATTGTGGATGAAGGCGTCGAACAGGGCCTGCCCCGTTTCCCTGGCCTGCTCGCCCTCCCCCCGCAGGCGGTGGAGCAGCAGCACGACGTGCATGAGCAGGCTCTCGAACCGCCCCTCCACCGTATCGGGCACGCCGAGGCGCAGGTAGAGCGCGGGGGCGCGGGCCTGGGCGGACGCCGCCTCGAACAGCGCCCGGCCGGCGAGGGTCGCCGGCCTTGGCCTCATCAGCCGGTTCAGCATGGACAACAACGCCACCTTTCCGCCGCGACCACGGGCCACAACACCCGCCCCGAGGCCGGCATTGAACTAGGCGCCGCGCGGCGATAGGTCAAAGGTCGCCGCGGACGCAAGAGCTCGCCTCCGCCTCGTCGTCCCGCCCGGGTCGCCCCCTTCGGATCACCCATGTCGCGCCGCTTCCTGAAGACCGCAGCCCTCGGCGCCCTGGCGTTGGCCGCCGCGACCGCCTGCACCCCGATCACCAGCTACAACGGCTTCCAGGCCCGCGACGAGAAGCCGGCCTCGATGAAGGTGGGCGAGGACACCAAGTCGACGGTGCTGACCAAGCTGGGTTCGCCGTCCAGCCGCTCGTCCTTCGGCGACGAGACCTGGTTCTACATCTCGCAGATCAGCTCGAAGAGCAGCTACCACAAGCCGCAGATCGAGAAGCGCGACGTGGTCGCCATCCGCTTCGACAAGGACGAGAAGGTGGCCGAGGTGAAGACCTACGGCCTGAAGGACGGCTATCGCATCGCCTACGACAACCGCGCGACGCCCACCCGCGGACGCCAGCTGAACTGGATCGAGCAGATCCTGGGCACGGTGGGCAGCGGCGGCCTCCTGCCGCAGGACAACGACCCCGGCAACCCCCGCGGCGGCGGCAGCGCCCGGCAGTAGCGCCGCCGCGACTTGGACATAAAGCGAAGGCCCGGAGCAGGCGCTCCGGGCCTTCGTCGTTTCGGACGTCGAGTGCGCGGAGGGATCAGCCCCCCGTCGCGCCCTTGGCCAGCACCGCCAGCAGCAGCAGGGCCACGATGTTCGTGATCTTGATCATCGGGTTCACCGCGGGACCCGCCGTGTCCTTGTAGGGGTCGCCGACGGTGTCGCCGGTGACGGCGGCTTTGTGGGCCTCGGAGCCCTTGCCGCCGTATTCGCCCTCCTCGATCAGCTTCTTGGCGTTGTCCCAGGCGCCGCCGCCCGAGGTCATCGAGATGGCCACGAACAGGCCCGTCACGATCACGCCGATCAGCATGGCGCCCAACGCCGCGAAGGCGTTCACCTTGCCGCCGCCCGGCAGCGCCAGCACCGCGCCGAACAGCACCAGCGGCGATAGCACCGGCAGGAGCGACGGCACGATCATCTCGCGGATCGCCGAGCGGGTGAGGATGTCCACCGCGCGCGCGTAGTCGGGCTTCACCTCGAAGGTCATGATGCCCGGGTTCTCGCGGAACTGGCGGCGCACCTCGTCCACCACCGAGCCCGCCGCGCGCCCCACCGCCGTCATCGAGAGGCCGCCGAACAGGAAGGGCAGCAGCCCGCCGAACAACAGGCCCACGATCACGAAGGGATTGGAGAGGTCGAAGGTGATCGCCCCCTTCAGCCCGTTGAAGAAGCTGCCGGCCGTCGCGTTGTCGGAGAAGAAGTGCAGGTCCTGCGTATAGGCCGCGAACAGCACCAGCGCGCCCAGGCCCGCCGAGCCGATGGCGTAGCCCTTGGTCACCGCCTTGGTGGTGTTGCCCACCGCGTCGAGCGCGTCGGTGGAGACCCGCACCTCGCCCGGCAGACCCGCCATCTCGGCGATGCCGCCGGCGTTGTCGGTGACGGGGCCGAAGGCGTCGAGCGCCACGATCATCCCGGCCAGCGCCAGCATGGTCGTCACCGCGATGGCCACGCCGAACAGGTTGGCCAGGAGGTAGCTGGTCACGATCGCCGCCATGATCGCGAGCGCGGGGAGCGCGGTGGACTCCAGGCTCACCGCCAGGCCCTGGATCACGTTGGTGCCGTGGCCGGAGACCGACGCCTTGGCCACCGAGCGCACGGGCCGGAAGTTGGTGCCGGTGTAGAACTCGGTGATCACCACGATCAGCGCGGTGACGACGAGGCCCACCAGCCCGCACAGGAACAACCGGTTGGCGTCGATCACCGTCTGCGCCGCCATCGCCTGGCCGACGCCCGTCTGCAGGATGATGGCCTGCGGCACGATCGCCTTGATCACGAAGTAGACCGCGATCGCCGACAGCACGCCCGTCACGATCAGCCCCTGGTACAGGGCGCCCATGATGTTCTTGCTCTTGCCGAGGCGGACGAAGAAGGCGCCGATGATCGAGGTCGGGATGCAGGCGCCGCAGATCGCCAGCGGCAGGAGCATCATGGTCTTCACCACGTCCGCGCCGAGCGTGCGGAAGAAGATCGCCGCCAGCACCATGGTGGCGACGGTGGTCACCGCATAGGTCTCGAACAGGTCGGCGGCCATGCCGGCGCAGTCGCCGACGTTGTCGCCCACGTTGTCCGCGATGGTCGCGGCGTTCCTGGGATCGTCCTCGGGAATGCCGGCTTCGACCTTGCCCACCATGTCGCCGCCAACGTCGGCGCCCTTAGTGAAGATGCCGCCGCCGAGACGCGCGAAGATCGAGATCAACGAAGCTCCGAAGCCCAGCGCCACGAGCGCGTCGACGACCTCGCGGCTGGTCGGATCCATGTGCAGCAGCTGGGTCAGGATCGCGTAGTAGACCGAGACGCCGAGCAGGGCGAAGCCAGCCACCAGCATGCCGGTGACGGCGCCGGAGCGGAACGCCAGCGAAAGACCCTTGGCCAGGCTCTCGGAGGCCGCCTG
>JASLDZ010000204.1 GCA_030151985.1 Caulobacteraceae bacterium
CCCACGGAGGAGGCCGCGCCGCCGAAGGACGCCGACGGTTGGACGCGCCGCGGCGCCGCCGCCGCGGCCCGCCAGGACTGGAGCCGGGCGATCGCCGACTTCACCCGGGCCGCCGACCTCGACCCGAAGGATCCCGCTCCCCTGTACCGCCGCGCCCAAGCGCGGCTGTCCGCGCACCAGGGCGAGGCCGCACGCAAGGACCTCGACGCCGCGCTCGCGCTCCGGCCTGCCGATGCGGAGGCGCGCCTGTTGCGGGCCGCCTTGCGCATTCAAGACGGCGACATGACGGGAGCGACGGCCGACCTGGACGCCGCGGACAAGGCCGCCGCGCCCCAATGGGACGAGCGGCTGTCCCTGGCGCAGCTCGACACCGCGGTGGGGCGGTATCCGGCCGCGGTGGCTCAGGCCGACCTGTGGATCGCCGCCCACCGCGAAGACAGCCGACTCTCCACCGCGCTGAACGAGCGGTGCTGGGCGCGCGCGAAGGGCGGTCTCGACCTCGACAAGGCGCTGGGCGACTGCAACGCGGCGCTGCGCCGGCTTCCTGGCACGGCCGCCTTCCTCGACAGCCGAGGGCTCGTCCGCCTGCGGCGGGGAGAGTTCGCGCTTGCGATCGCCGACTACGACGCCGCGCTCGCGGCGTCGCCGAAGATGGCGTGGTCGCTCTACGGGCGAGGCGTGGCGAAGGTGAAGAGCGGTCGGCGCAGCGAAGGCGAGGCCGACATCGCCGCCGCCCGGGCGCTCGACCCCAAGGCGCCAGCCGAAGCCAAGGCGCTGGGAATCGCGCCCTAGCCCTTCTTCGCGGCTGCCTTGCAGCTGGACCGGAACTCCTTGCGGGCCTTGCCGTGCAGGCCCTTGGCGTCCGCCTGCTTGGAGCAGTCGATCGAGGCGGCGGAGTGCGCCACCGGCGCAGCCTTAGCGGCGGGCGCGGGCTTCGCCGCCGGGGCGGGCTTGGCCGCGGGTGCCGTCTGGGCGGCGGAGGCGCCGGCGGACAGGAGCGCGGCGGCGGCGAGGCAGGCGGCGAGACGGATCATTCGGGAGGTCCTCGAGATCGGCTCAGCGCGGGGCGCGCTTGGCCAGGATGCGCTGGAGCGTGCGGCGGTGCATGTTCAGGCGGCGCGCCGTCTCGCTGATGTTGTGGCCGCAGAGCTCGTAGACGCGCTGGATGTGCTCCCAGCGCACCCGGTCGGCGCTCATCGGGTTCTCCGGCGGCGGCGGGGCCGAGCCCTCCTTGGCGGCGAGAAGCGCGCGCGCCACGTCGTCGGCGTCGGCGGGCTTGGGCAGGTAGTCGACCGCGCCCGCCTTCACCGCGGCCACGGCCGTGGCGATGTTGCCGTAGCCGGTGAGCATCACGACGCGGGCGTCGGGCCGCACCTCCTGGATCACCTCCACCACGTCCAGCCCGTTGCCGTCCTCGAGCCGCAGGTCGCAGACGGCGAAGGCGGGGGGCTTCTCGCGCACCTTGGCGATGGCCTCGGCCACAGAGGCGCAGGGCATGACCTCGAAGCCCCGGCTCTCCAGCGCCCGCGCCAGCCGCGTCCGAAGCGGCCCGTCGTCGTCGAGCACCAGGAGGGTCTTTTCGGGGAGGGCGGCGACGGAGGCCGAGACGTCGGTCATGCGGGGGTCCCTGATGCGGGCGCCGCGCGGGTTTTCCGCGCGAACCTTCGCTGGACACAATGTCGCATTCGCCCGCCGGTTCAACCCTTCAGATGAGCGCCTCCGGCGGAGCCTCGATGCGGCGGCGCGGCCAGCGGGTGGAGATCACCGCCCCGCCTCGCCGGGCGTTCCTGAACTCGACCACGCCTCCGGTCCGCTCCAGGAGCGTCTTGGCGATGAAGAAGCCCAGCCCCATGCCCAGGTGGTTGGAGCGGCTGCCCTCCGCGTGCGGGCGGGTGGTGACGTAGGGCTCGCCCAGCCGCGCCATGACCTCCGGCGGAAAGCCCGGGCCGTCGTCACGCACCTCGATCTGCAGCATCTCGGCGTCGTAGTAGGCGGTGACCTCCACGATCGAGGCGGCGAAGTCGATGGCGTTCTCGACGAAGGCGGAGAGGCCGTGCAGCACCTCCGGCTGGCGGCGCACCTCCAGGATGGCGGCGCCGACGGCGCAGTTCACTTCCCCCTCCACGCTGATCGGACCGTGGCGGTGCGCCTCGCTGATCTCGTCCATCAGCTGGCTGAGGCTCATGCGGTCGTGGCGGATGTCGCTCGCCTCGGGGCTGGCGGACAGGCGCTTGAGGATGTCGCGGCACCGCTCCGCCTGGCTGGAGAGCAGCATCACGTCCTCGTGCACGGTGGAGCCGGGCTCCAGCTCGCGCAGCATCTCCTTGGTGACGACCTGGATCGTGGCGAGCGGGGTGCCCAGCTCGTGCGCCGCCGCCGCCGCCAGGCCGCCGAGCGCCGAGAGCCGCTGCTCGCGCGCCAGCACCGCCTGGGTCGCGGCCAGCGCCAGCTCCATCCGCTGCGCCTCGGCCTGCGCCTGCCAGGCGTAGAGGCCGGTGAACACGATCCCCGCCGCCACCGCCGCCAGCACCCAGGCACGGTAGAGGGCGGGCAGGATCAGCACCGTTTCGTCCCGCCACGGCAGGGGCTGCCACCAGGTCGCGATCACCGCCGCCGCCAGGAGCGCCAGCGCCGCGGTCAGCGCGGCCGAGCGGCTGGGCAGGGTGGCGGCGGCCACCGCCACCGGCGCCAGGAGGACGATCACGAACGGGTTCTCCAGCCCCCCCGTCAGCCCGAGCACGAAGGCGAGCTGGAAGATGTCGAACCCCAGCTGCAGCAGCGACTCCCGCCGCCCGGCCGGTCTCGCTTGCGGCCAGATCACCGAGAGCGCGAAGTTGATCGCCGCCGCCAGCGCCACCACGCCGAACGCGCCCTGGATCGCGGGCCGCACGCCGAGGACGGCGGCGACGTAGGTCAGGCCCGCGAGCTGGCCCCCGAGCGACACCCACCGGAGCAGGATCAGCGTGCGCAGGCGCAGGCCCTGGCGGGCGGAGGCCCAGTCCCAGAGGCGGCCCTCGGCGCTGGCCTCGAAGCTGTCGCGGCTCGCTTGCGCCGCGGTGGGCGCGCGCCTATCCGGCCCCCGGTACGCCGGCTGCGCGAACAGCCGCGGAAGCCGGGCGACGAAGGGAGCCAGAGGCATGGGCGAGGAGTCCGGGGGCGACCGCAAGGCCGGGCAAGATGGCGCCGGGGTGGGGCGAACGGAAGGCCGCGCCCCTGCTCCCGCCTCCCGCCGCCGGACGCGCGCGATCTTCTGGGCGGCGGTCGCGGTGGCGGCGGGCGGCCTGGTGGCGCTGGGCGTCGGGCGTCACGCCGGCGCGCCCGCCGCGGACCCGGCGGCCGACGCCGCGAGCGCGATCGGCGGCCCCTTCCACCTGACGGACCAGGACGGGCGCGCGGTCGACCAGTCGGTGCTCAAGGGCAAGTGGAGCCTGGTGTTCTTCGGCTACACCTCCTGCCCCGACGTGTGCCCCGCGACCCTGCAGACGCTGGCCGCGGCGCAGGACCGGCTGGGCGCGGACGCTGCGAAGACCCAGGTCGTGCTGATCACCGTCGACCCCGAACGCGACAGCCCCGCCCAGCTCAAGGCCTATCTGGCGCAGCCCGGCTTCCCCAGGCGCGCGATCGGTCTGACGGGCACGCCCGAACAGGTCGCCGCCGTCGCCCGGGCCTACCACGCCTTCTACCGCAAGCACCCGCGCCCGGACGGCGGCTACGACATGGACCACAGCGGGTTCGTCTACCTCATGGACCCGAAAGGACGCTTCCGGCTGCCGACGCTGTCGCAGCAGCAGGGGCCGGAGGCGCTGGCCGCCGCGGTGTCGACCGCCATCCGGCAGGGCTGAGCGGGAGCCTTCGTTCGCCTGCGACGCTAACGAACTGGCGCCCGCCGCGATGCGGGCCGATGTTCAGCAAATGACAGTGAACGCCGCTTACCTTGGCGCTTCCTGCGGGAGACGGCGATGCTCTACGCTCTGAACGAGCTGGGCTACCAGGCGGCGCAGCCGTGGCGGCTGGCCGCGCGCATGACCCGCGACTTCTGGAGCTCGCCCGGCAACCCCGCGCGCGACACGGCGCTCGGCCGCAACGCGGCGGCCGCGGCCGACCTCTTCGCCAACGTCACCCGCCGCTACGGCAAACCCGAGTGGCGCATCCCGCAGGTCGAGATCGACGGACACCTCGTGCGCGTGCGCGAGCAGGTGGAATGGAGCTCGCCCTGGTGCCGGCTGGTGCACTTCGCGCGGGACTGGGCCGACCTGCGCAAGGCGGGCCGCCGGGTGATCGAGCCGCCGGTGCTGATCGTCGCCCCGCTCTCGGGCCACTACGCCACCCTGCTGCGCGGCACGGTGCAGGCCTTCCTCCAGGACCACGAGGTCTACGTCACCGACTGGACCAACGCGCGTGAGGTGCCGATCTCGGAAGGACGGTTCGACTTCCACGACTACGTCGACCACATCCGGGCGATGCTGACGGCGCTGGGGCCGCGCAGCCACGTCGTGGCCGTCTGCCAACCCGGTCCCGCCGTGCTGGCCGCCGCCGCCCTGATGGCGGAGGACGGCGATCCCTCGCGCCCCGCCTCCATGACCTTCATGGGCAGCCCGATCGACGCGCGCCTGGCCCCCACCGCGCCAACGGAGCTGGCGGCCGAGCGCCCCTTCGCCTGGTTCCGCTCGAATATGGTGCACACCGTGCCGCCGCCCTATCCGGGGGTGATGCGGCGCGTCTATCCGGGCTTCGTGCAGCTCTACAGCTTCATGAGCATGAACGCCGACAAGCACCAGGCCGCCCACCGCCGCTACTTCGACGACCTGGTGAAG
>JASLDZ010000230.1 GCA_030151985.1 Caulobacteraceae bacterium
CGCCGTGGGTCAGGGCGAGAAGATCTTCGACGCGGGGCCCCAGACCGTGCGCCGCCTGAAGTCGGCCATGGCCGCCAGCGCCACCCTCGTCTGGAACGGGCCGCTCGGCGTGTTCGAGGTCCCGCCCTTCGACGCGGCCACGGTCGAGGCCGCCCGCTGCGCGGCCGAGCGGGTGCGGGCCGGCAAGCTGGTGGCCGTCGCGGGCGGGGGCGACACCGTGGCCGCCCTGAACCACGCCGGCGTCGCCGCCGAGCTCAGCTTCGTCTCCACCGCGGGCGGCGCCTTCCTGGAGTGGATGGAGGGCAAGCCCCTGCCGGGCGTGCGGGCGCTGGAGGCGGCCGGAGCAGGCTGAGGCTCAAGCCGCGACGGTCGGAGCGTCGATCTCGGTCAGCAGGGGCGCCGCCGCGGCGTGCCGGGCGGCGACCACCTCGGCCAGGATGGCGACCGCGATCTCGAACGGCGCCTTGCCGCCCAGGTCCAATCCGATCGGGGCGTGCAGCCGCTCCAGCGCCGCTTCCGCCACCCCGCACGCGCGCAGCCTCGCGCGCCGCTCCGGGATGCGGCGACGCGCGCCGAGCACGCCGACATAGCCCGCGTCGGAGCCCAGCGCCGTCACCAGCGCCGCCTCGTCGGTCTCCAGGTCGTGGGTCGCCACCGCCACCGCCGTCCACGGGTCCAGCGGCACCGCGTCGAGCGCCCGGTCCGGCGGTCCGCGGTGGTAGACGACGCCCGCGATGGGCGGCGGCGCCTCGGGCCCGCGGGGCCGCACGAGGTGGGTCTCGCATCCCATCCGCGTGGCGAGTTCGGCGGTGGCGAGCGCGGTGGGGTCGCCGCCGACCACCACCATCCGCAGGCGCGGGTCGTGGCGTCGCGCGAGGCGCCAAGGGTGGGGCGGTGGCGGCGCGCCGACGGCGACCGCCGCGCGGCGCACGCCGTCGGACAGCCACAGCGCTGGGCGTCGGCGCAGGTCGGCCTCGGCCAGGGCGGCGGCGGCGGAGTCTCCGGCGGGGACCCGCTCGACCAGGAGTTCGATCCGCGCCCCGCACAGGAGACGGATGTCCGGCCAGGGGCTTCCCTCGCCGTAGACGAGGGTGCGGGGCCGCCCGTCCTCCAGCGTACGGGCGGCGTGGGCGATCACGTCGCCCTCCACGCAGCCGCCCGAGAGGAAGCCGACGGGCCCCGAGGGACGAAGCAGCATCTGCGAGCCGGGCGGCCGGGGCGCCCCGCCCACGGCGTCCGTCAGGGTCACGAGCGCGCAAGCCTCACCCGCGGCCTGGGCGGCGGCCAGGGCGGGCCGGACGTCGTCGACGAGGCCGAAGCTCGGCCAGTCGGGGAGCGTGAACATCATCGCTCCGCTAGTTAGGCGTCCCGGAGCTCCGGCGTCAGGGGCGCGCCGCCAGGAGGTCGCGGATCTCCTTCAGCAGCACCTCCTCCGCGCTGGGGGCGGGCGGGGCCGAGGGCGCCTCCGCTTCCTTCCGCTTCAGCGTGTTCACCGCCTTGACCAGGAGGAAGATCACGAAGGCGATGATCAGGAACTGGATCAGCGTGTTCAGGAAGGCGCCGTAGGCGATCGCCACCTCCGGCTTCTTGGCCGCGAGGTCGGCGGGCTTGAGCAGGATCTTCAGCGCCGAGAAGTCGACGCCGCCGGTGATCAGCCCGATGGGCGGCATGATCACCTGGTCGACCAGGCTGGTGACGATCTTTCCGAACGCCGCGCCGATGATCACGCCGACCGCTAGGTCGATGACGTTGCCCCGCGCGATGAACGTGCGGAATTCGCTGACCAGCGACATGCGTCTTCCTCCGGCCTCTGACGGCGGAGGGAGACTGCTACGGCCACGTGCGCTTGGCCAGCCTCCCCAAACCGCCGCGGCGCCGAACGTGCTCCTCCGCTCCCAAGAGGCGGCGCCGTCGCCTGAACCGTTCCATTTCGGGAGAGCCGCCGATGGCCTTCACCGCTTTCCGTACCCTCCCGGCCCTGGCCGTCGGACTGCTCGCGGTTCTGGGCGCCGGCGCCGCCCAGGCGGGCTGCCGCACCGACGCCGACTGCCGCGGCGCCTACCGCCCGGCGTCGCAGGCCAACGCCTTCGCCCCCGCCGCGCCGTATGCGCAGGCGCCGGCCTACGCCCAATACCCGGCCGAGCCGGGCTACCCCGCCGGCCCCTACGCCGCGCAGGCTCCCTACGGCTACGGCCAGGGCTACGCGGCGCCGGTCTACGGTCCGGAGGGTTACGCTCAAGCCGGCTACGCCCAGGGCCGCTACCCGGCGGCGGCGTATGCGCCGGCGTCCTATCCGGTCGGCCCGTCGCGCGGCTATCCCAACCCCTGCGCCACGTGCGCCCCGCCGCCTCCGCCGCCGTGCGCGGTCGCGTGCGTGCCGGCCTATGCCTATGCGCCGGAGCCGCAGTTCCAGGCGATCACGCTCGGCAGCGACGTCTCCACCGGCGGCGTCGGGATCACCGACGGCGGCGGTGGCGGGGGCGGCGGCGGGAACGCCGGCGGGGACTTCGAGGTGCCGGGCTTCGGCGACGTGTCCGGCTTCACCTCCAGCCGCGCCGCCGCGCAGGCCAACGCCACGAGCTACGCCCAGTCCCTCTCGATCGCCAAGGCCTATGCGTCGGCCAATGCGAACGCCAACGCCAGCGTGAACGTCAACATCAAGGGCGGCTTCAAGGGCTGGGGCGGCCACGGCGGCGGCTGGGGCGGCCACACCGGCTGCAACACCTGCGGCGGCAAGCCCGCTCCGCCGCCGCGCCCCTGCAACTGCGGCGGCAAGAAGCACTAGCCCCGCTTCACGTCTGAGCAGCGAGCCCCGGAGTCACGCTCCGGGACTTTTGCACGTCAGGCCGCCCGCATCTCCTCGACGATGGCGAGGGCGGCGGCGCGGGGATCGCGCGCGGCGCTGATCGGGCGCCCCACCACCAGCCGCGTGGCGCCCTGCGCCAGCGCGTGAGCCGGGGTGGCGGCGCGGGCCTGGTCGTCGAGGGAGGCGCTGGCGGGGCGAACGCCGGGCGTCACCACGAGGAACTCCGGGCCGCCGATCCGCCGCGCCAGGGCCGCCTCGTGCGGGCTGCACACCACGCCGTCGGCGCCCGCGTCCACCGCCTGGCGGATGCGGCGTTCGACCAGCGCCTCGACGCCCAGGCCGTAGCCGAT
>JASLDZ010000506.1 GCA_030151985.1 Caulobacteraceae bacterium
TGACCGGCAAGACCGACGCCATCCCCGGACGCGTCAACGAGACCTGGCTGCAGGCCGACAAGCCCGGCCGCTACATGGGCCAGTGCACCGAGTACTGCGGGATCCAGCACGCCCGCATGGCCTTCTTCATCCAGGCCGATCCGCCGACGCGGTTCGAGGCCTGGCGCCGCGCCCAGGCGCAGCCCGCCGCGGGACCCGTCGACGCGCAGGCCGTGCGGGGCGAGGCGGTGTTCCGCGCCCGCTGCGGCTCGTGCCACACCGTGCGGGGCGTGGACGAGCGCGGCCGCAACGGACCCGACCTGACCCACGTCGCCAGCCGCCCCACCCTGGCCGCCGGCGCCCTGCCCAACACCGTGGCGGGCCTGAGCGGCTGGATCGCCGATCCGCAGGCCATCAAGCCCGGCAGCCAGATGCCCAACCTGTACCTGTCCGGCCCCGATCTGCAGGCGGTGACGGCCTACCTCATGAGCCTGAAGTGACCCGCCCGTGAGCGCCCCCCTTGAGATCACCCCCGAGATCGTCACCGCGGAGGAGGCGCGCGCCCGCGGGCTCGACGCGCTTTGGGAGACGGGGCCGGGGCTGAAGGGCTGGCTCTCCAGCGTCGACCACAAGGAGCTGGGCCTCCGCTACATCGTCACCGCCTTCGTGTTCCTGGCGCTGGGCGGGCTCGAGGCGCTGGCCATGCGCCTGCAGCTCGCCGGGCCGGAGCGCCACCTGATCCCGCCCGACGCCTACGACATGCTGTTCTCGACGCACGGGATGACGATGATCTTCCTGTACGCCTTCCCGGTGCTGTCGGGCTTCAGCATCTACCTCTGGCCGCTGATGCTGGGGACGCGGGACATGGCCTTCCCCCGCGCCAACGCCTTCTCCTACTGGGTTTTCCTGGCGTCGGGGCTGTTCATGTACGCGGGCGTCGCGCTGGGATACGGGCCGAACGCGGGCTGGTTCAACTACGTGCCGCTGGCCAACAAGGCGTTCAACGCCGGCCCGAACATGGACTTCTATTCGCTGGGGATGGTGTTCTTCGGCATCTCCACCACGGTGGGATCGGCCAACTTCGTCGTCACCTTCTACCGGCTGCGCTGCCCCGGCATGTCGTTCGACAAGGTGCCGATCCTGACCTGGGGCACGCTCACCGCCTCGGCGGCGAACCTCCTGGTCGTGCCGGCGGTCAGCCTCGCCTTCTTCATGCTGTGGATGGACCGGCAGGTCGGCACGCACTTCTTCGACGTGCCGAGGGGAGGGCAGGCGCTCCTGTGGCAGCACCTGTTCTGGATCTTCGCTCACCCCTGGGTCTACGTCGTGGTGCTGCCCGCGATGGGGATGGTGTCGGACGCGCTGCCCGTGCTCTGCCGCCGGCCGATCGTGGGCTACACGCCCGTCGCGCTCTCGACGCTGGCGACGATGATCCTCGGCTTCGGGGTGTGGGTGCACCACATGTTCGCCACGGGCCTGCCGAACCTGGCGCTGTCGTTCTTCTCCGCCGCCTCCATCCTCATCACCCTGCCGAGCGCGGTGGCGGTGTTCGCCTGGACGGCGACGATCTGGCTGGGACGGCCGGTGATCAACACCGCCTTCCTGTTCTTCTCCAGCATGATCGTGCTGTTCGTGATCGGCGGCGTCTCGGGGTTCATGACGGGCTCCGTGCCGGTCGACTGGCAGCTCACCGACACCTACTTCGTGGTCGCGCACCTGCACTACGTGCTGATCGGCATCAACGTCTGGCCGGTGTGCGGCGCGCTGTTCTTCTGGTTCCCGAAGTTCACCGGGCGGATGATGGACGAGCGCTGGGGGCAGGTGAGCTTCTGGACCATGTTCACCGGCCTGAACGTCGGCTTCTTCCCCATGCACGTGCTGGGGCTGCTCGGCATGCCGCGGCGCATCTACACCTACCCCGCGCACATGGGATGGGACGTGCTGAACCTCGTCACCTCGCTGGGGAGCTTTCTGTTCGGCTTCGGCGTGGTGCTGCTGCTGCTCAACGTCTTCCTGAGCGCGCTGCGCGGGCGCAAGGCGCAGGCTAATCCCTGGGGCGCCTCCACGCTGGAGTGGTCCGTCTCCTCGCCCCCGCCGCCCTACAACTTCGCGGTGATCCCGCAGGTGGGCTCCCGCTACCCGCTGTGGGAGGAGGAGCTGCAGGGCGAGCGCCGCTCGGTGCTCGACCGCGGCATGGTGCTGGACCACGGCAAGGAGATGCTGGCCACCACGCCCCTCGAAAGCCGGCCCGAGGTGGTGCTGAAGGTGGCGGACGACTCGCTGGCCCCCTTCGTCATGACGCTGGGGCTCTGCGTCTTCTTCACCGGCCTCCTGCTGCGAAGCTGGGGGCTGGCGGCGGCGGGGCTGGCGGCGAGCGCGGCGGCGCTCCTGGTGTGGCTGTGGCCGCAGAAGGCGCTGGGCCAGCGGGCGGAGGCGGCGGCCGATGTCTGACGCCGCGCCCGTCCTCACGCTCGGCAGCGCCGGCCGCCGCGGCATCGGCTGGTGGGGCCTGCTTTCGCTGGTGCTGACCGAGGGCTGCCTCTTCGGCTACCTGCTCTTCAGCTACTTCTACTTCGAGACGCAGATGCCGGCGGGCTGGAGCCCCGAGCCGCATCCCTCGCTGAAGCTCGCGCTGCCGAACACCGCGATCCTGCTGCTCAGCAGCGTGGCGGTCTGGTGGGGCGAGAAGGGCGTCACGGGGGG
>JASLDZ010000292.1 GCA_030151985.1 Caulobacteraceae bacterium
GCGATGATCCCCATGGTCTTCTGCGCGTCGTTGCCGCCGTGCCCCAGCGAGTAGAGCGACGCCGAGACGAGCTGCAGGCGGCGGAACCGCCTGTCCACCTTGAGGGGGGTCGAGCGCACGTTCGCCCAGGCGACGGCGAGCACCAGCGCCAGCGCCAGCACCAGCCCCAACGCGGGCGACATCACGATCGCGCCGACCGTCTTGCCCACCCCCGCCCACTGCACCACCCCGAAGCCGCTCTTGGAGACGCCCGCGCCCACTAGCCCGCCGATCAGGGCGTGGCTGGAGGAGGAGGGGATGCCCAGCACCCACGTCAGCACGTTCCACACGATGGCGCCGACCAGCGCGGAGAAGATCACCTGCGCGTCGATGGCGGCGGGCGCCACGATGCCCGTCCCGACCGTGTTGGCCACGTGGAGACCGAACACGAAGAAGGCCACGAAGTTGAAGAACGCCGCCCACAGCACGGCGTACTGCGGCTTCAGCACCCGGGTGGAGACGACGGTGGCGATCGAGTTGGCGGCGTCGTGCAGGCCGTTCAGGAAGTCGAACAGCAGCGCCACGGCGATCAGCGCGAAGAGGACGGAGGGGGCGACCATGGCGGCGGCCGTCAGGCGTTGTCGATCACGAGACCCTGGATCTCGTTCGCGACGTCCTCGAAGCGGTCCACCGTCCGCTCCAGCGCCCCGTAGAGCTCCCGCTTCACCAGGAACTGCATGGCGTCCGACTGGGCCTCGAGGAAGGCGGTCTTCAGCCCCACCTCGTAGAGCTCGTCCGAGTGGCCCTCGAGCTGGATCAGGCGCGCGGTCAGCTCCAGGAGGCGGGTGGAGTTCTCACCGATCGAGCGCAGCAGCGGCATGGCCTCGGCCGTCACCCGCGCCGCCTCCACGATTATGCCGCTGATGTCCTGCATCGCCTGCGGGAACTCGCGCACCTCGTAGAGCGAGATGGCGTTGGCCACGCCGTTCATCTGGTCGATGGCGTCGTCCATCACCCCGATCAGGCCGGTGATGGCGGAGCGGTCGAACGGGGTCACGAAGATGCGCCGCACGTCCAGCAGCACGTCGCGGGTGATCTCGTCGGCCTGGTGCTCGAAGCGGACGATGTCGCGGATGTGCCTCTCCATCTCCGGCCCGCCGCGGAGCAGCAGCGCCAGCGCCTCCGATCCGCAGACCAGCGTCTCGGCGTGGCCCTCGAACAGCTCGAAGAAGCGGCCCTGCTTGGGCAGGAGCGCGTGGAACCAGCCCAGCAGCGGCAGCCGGCGGCGCGCCTCGGCCTGCACGGCGGGCACGACGCGCTGGACCAGCCCCTGCGGCGTCGGCGGGGCGCGGAAGCCGGCGACCAGCTTGGCGAGGTCGGGCTCGCGGATGGCCGCGGCCGCCGCCTGCAGGCTGAACCAGCGGGTCTCCCGCTCGTCCTGCTCGGGCCATTCGGCGGCCTGCTCCAGCACGGCGATGGGAAAGACCGCGACGGTGACGTGCTTGGTGGTCCCGTTCGGCCGCTGCTTGGCGTAGCGGTACTCGCCGATCGCGGTGGGACAAGGGATGCCGGTGACGCCGGCCTCCTCGAACGCCTCCTGGGCGGCGGCCTGGTGCCAGTCCAGCTCCTTGATGAGGTTGCCCTTGGGCAGCACCCAGCGCCGCGTGTCGCGCGAGGTGATCAGCAACACCTCGGCCCCGCCCCGGGCGTCGATGCGGT
Source organism: Caulobacteraceae bacterium (assembly GCA_030151985.1). Lineage (GTDB taxonomy): Bacteria > Pseudomonadota > Alphaproteobacteria > Caulobacterales > Caulobacteraceae > JASLDZ01. Next base: position 1,699 of record JASLDZ010000292.1, read on the forward strand.
AGGGAAGGGCGGCGACCTGTCGGATGGCGAACTCCTGGGCTTGAGGCGGCGGCCCGGGAGCCGTCGCGTCCGCCCCTTCTCTACACACGGGGTGAGCCGCCGCCACAGCGGATGAGGGCTGCGCTATGGCGCGCGGGGGTCGAGGGCGGCGGCGAGCGAGACCGCGGCGCGTTCGCCGCCCAGGCGGATGCGCGGTTCGGCCACGGCGCGCGCCCGGTCCTGGTAGGCGCGGGACAGCACCGGAGCGGCCGCCGGCGTGGGCGATTCCTTCAGGGCGTCACCGACGTAGGCGACCGAGCGGGCCAGGGCGTAGCTCTCCTTCCACCAGACCCTGAAGGCCGCGTCCGGGTCGCGCCGGAGCGGGGCGACCAGGCCCAGCCGGGGCGGGGAGGGCCCCTCGACCTTGGCGGCGATGCGCGCGGCGCCCGTCCGTTCGTCGCCGGGGAAGTCGGCGGCCGAGTCCCAGGCGTCGTGCAGCGACCGGGGCGGCGAGCCCGGCGCGTTGCGGACATAGCCGATCGTCCCGGCGCGGTCGGTCTTGGGGAAGTTCGGCGGCGCCATGCGGTTGCCGGCGTGCAGGGGCTGTTGCGTGTCGCCGCAGAGGTGCAGCACCCAGGCGACCGCGATCGCCTTGTCGCGGGGCGAGACGGCCGGATTCTCCAGCTTCGCCATGGCGATGTCGTAGGCCTGGCGCGCCCGCCCGGAGGTGTAGGGGATCAGCGACCAGCCGGGGCTCACCACGTGCACGGCGTAGTGCCACTCCGGATGGTCGAAGGGGCCGCCGCGGATGTCGTCCGGCCAGCGGGCGAGGTACTCGAACACCATCCGGTCGCGCGCCGTCCCGGTCAGTCCGGCGACGCCCCGCTCCAGCACCTCCCGCTGAGGCAGCGCGGCCGCGAGCGCCAGCACCCGCCGCACCACGGCGGGGTCGCCGCGCATCAGGATGTCGTAGGCGATGGCGCCCGTGGCCATGTGGCCCTGGTTGTTCCAGGCGCCGGCGGGCGTTGCCAGGGCCAGGGCGGCCGCCAAGGCGATCCCCGGTGCGACTCGGCCGGCGCGGAGCGGTGTCATCATGGCGCGATGGGGCGCCCGGTGAGCGGCCGCGTCAACGTCCCCCATGCGCGCCGCGCCGGTCACGAGCCGCCCCCCGACGCCTCCCTCAGGGCGGAGACCAGGGCGGGCTCGAGCGTGCGGAGCTCCTCCAGGTGGGCCGCCGTCAGCCGCACGAGGAGCGCCCGGGCCCGCGGCGTCAGCGTCAGCTCGACCCGGCGGCGGTCGCGGGGGCTGGGCGTCTTCACGACGAGGTCGGCGTCCGCCATCCGCGTGGTCAGCTCGGCGGCGGTGTGCGGCGCGATCAGGAGCTGGTCGGCCACGAAGCCCACGGTGGCGGGATCGCTCGCCGGCCGGCCCGCTATGGCCAGCAGGCCCTGGTGCTGCTGCGGAGGCAGGCCCTCCGTCGCGGCGGCGGTCTCGCTGAAGGCCAGGAAGCGGCGCATGGCGCGCCGGAAGTCGGCGATCGCCGCGTACTGCGCCGTCTCCAGCCCCGCGGGGGGCGCACCTTCGGGAATCATGGCCGCCTCTCCATCACGAGGTGGACTGTATCTGGATACGACATATAAAGCGCGCCCTTTAGGTCAGGAGGCGCAGCGATGGCGGGATCAGAGGCCGCGGCGGGCGGGGCCGGCCGGCGTGCGCCGGGCGACTTCAAGGCGGACCGTCGCCTCCTGATGCTGGTCGCCATGGCGCTGGTGGTGGGCACGGGCGGCGCGCTTGCGGCCTGGCTCCTCGTCAAGCTGATCGCGCTGACCACCAACCTGATCTGGTTCGGGCGGCTGGACGCCGCGTCCGTGTCCCTGGCGCACGCGCCGCGGACCTTCCGCATGGTCCTGACGCCGGTGCTGGGCGGACTGGCCATCGGCCTGATGGCGCGCTTCGGCTCCGAGAAGATCCGGGGCCACGGCATCCCCGAGGCCATCGAGGCCATCCTGATCGGCGGCAGCCGCATGTCGCCCAAGGTCGCGGTGCTGAAGCCGCTGTCGTCGGCGATCTCGATCGGCACGGGCGGGCCGTTCGGGGCGGAGGGACCGATCATCATGACGGGCGGGGCCATCGGCTCGCTGTTCGCCCAGTTCTTCCACCTGAGCGCGGCGGAGCGGAAGACCCTGCTGGTCGCCGGCGCGGCCGCCGGGATGACCGCGATCTTCGGCACGCCGCTGGCCGCCGTGCTGCTGGCCGTCGAGCTCCTGCTGTTCGAGTGGCGGCCGCGCAGCTTCATCCCGGTCGCCGCCGCGGCCGTGACCGCCACCTTCTGGCGGCCGGCGCTGTTCGGCGTGGGGCCGCTGTTCCCCTTCGCCGGGCTGGGACCGGCGGCCGGCTGGGGCCTGGCGGCCGCGGCGGGGTTGGGGGTCGGGATCGGCCTGTTCTCCGGCCTGCTCACCAAGCTGCTCTACTGGCTGGAAGACGGGTTCGAGCGGCTTCCCATGCACTGGATGTGGTGGCCGGCGCTGGGCGGCCTCGTGGTCGGGCTGGGCGGGCTGGTCGAGCCGCGCGCCCTGGGCGTCGGCTACGACGTCATCGGCGACCTCCTGGCCGGCCGGCTCCTGCTGGAGGCGGTGGTGGCGATCCTCGCGGTCAAGACGGTGATCTGGCTGGTGGCGCTCTCCTCGGGGACCTCGGGCGGGGTGCTCGCGCCGCTGCTGATCCTGGGCGGCGCCGCGGGCTGGCTCGCCGGCCTCGTGCTGCCGGGAGGACCGGGGAGCTGGGCGCTGATCGGCATGGCCGCGATGCTCGGGGGCACGATGCGCGCGCCGCTGACCGGCGCGGTGTTCGCCGTGGAGCTGACGGGGGACCTGCGCCTCCTGCCCGCCCTCCTGGCGGGGGCCGCCGCGGCCTACGCCGTCACCGTGCTCCTGATGAAGCGCTCGATCCTGACGGAGAAGATCGCCCGCCGC
>JASLDZ010000293.1 GCA_030151985.1 Caulobacteraceae bacterium
GCGCACATCCTGGCGGGCGGCGCCCTGATGGCGCCGGTCGCCCCGGCGTGGCGCGGCTTCGAGGTCGCCATGGCGCCGAGCTTCCTGCTGCCGGTCGCGGGCGGGACGCACTGGGTGTCGAACTACCTGCCCGTGAACGCGGCGGTGCAGGCGCTCTTCCTAAGACTCGGCGACGCCGACCTGGCGAGCGCGCTCTTGGCCGGGGTCGCGCTCCTGGCGACCTTCGGCGTGGGGCGTCGGCTGTGGCCGGAGCGGCCCGAGCGGGCGTGGGTCGCCGTGGCGCTGCTCGCGAGCTCGGCGCAGTTCCTGCTCACCGCCATGACGCCCTACGCCATGACGGCCCACCTGGCGTTCAACATGGCCTGGCTGTGGCTGTTCCTGCGGCCGGGCGCCGCCAGCCAGGTCGCGGCCGGACTCGTGGCGTTCGCTGCCTGCGGCCTGCACCAGGTCGTCTTCCACCCGGCCTTCGCCGCGCCCCTGGTTCTGGAGCTGTGGCTGGGCCGGCGCTGGGCGCGGGCGGTGTTCCACACCGTCGTCTACGCCCTGGCGGGCCTATTCTGGATGCGCTGGTTCCCGACGGCCGCCGCGCTCTCCGGCGCGACCCTGGCCAGCCACGCGCCGACGCCGCTCTCCAACCTCGTCATGCTGCTCAAGGCCTTCACGCCCGGCGGCTTCGGCGTGATGGCGCAGAACCTGCTGCGCTTCGCCGCCTGGCAGAACCCGCTGAGCTGGCCGCTGTGGGCGGTGGGCGCGCTGGCCGCCTGGCGGCTGCCCGGCGACGGGGTGAAGGCGGCGGCGGCTCCCGACCGAGGCGTCGTGCGCGCGCTTGCGGCGGGGCCGGTGCTGATGTGCGGCTTCCTGCTTCTCGTGCTGCCGTTCCAGGGGCACGGCTGGGGCTACCGCTACCTGCACGGCTTCCTGGGCTCGATCGCGCTCGTGGGCGCGCTGGGGTTCACATCGCTGCTCGACGGGCGGGACCAGGCCGGGCGCGCCGCGCTCTGGCGAGGCGCGGGCGCGGCGCTCGCGGTCGCGCTGATCGTGCTCCTGCCGCTGAGGCTCGTGCAGGCGTGGCGCTGGACCACGCCCCAGGCGCGCGCAGTGGCCGAGATGCGCGCCGCCGACGCGGACGTCGTGCTGATCGACTCCACCGGCCTGTTCTACGGCTGGGACCTGGCGCGCAACGACCCTTGGCTGCGCGAGCGCCCCAAGCTCATGGCGCTGGACGTGCTGGACGAGGCGCAGCTCGCGACCCTGTGCGGGCGGGGCCGGGTGGCGGTGTTCGACCGGGCGGAGGGCGCTCGCCTGGGGCTGATGCAGGTCCGGACACCGCCAGGACGCGACCAGCAGGCCGCCGCCAAGCGCGCCTTCCTCGCGGCGCGGCGCTGTGGCGTGACGATGGGCGCGCCGGCTCAGGCCGGCTTGCGGCCGACGACCACGAACTCGTTGTAGGGAAACAGCTTCCCCGCCGCGCGCGGGAACGGGAAGGAGTAGCGCCGCTCCACCTCCAGCCCCAGGTCGCGCACCAGCGTCGCCAGCGCCTCAAGGTCGAGGAAGGTGAGGTGCGTCGCGTCCGTGGCGAACCCCTTCTCCTGCGGCGTGATCAGGATCAGCGCGCCGCCGGGACGCAGGAAGCGGAGGTAGGGCGCGATCAGCGGCCTCGCCCCTTCCGGCGGCAGGTGCTCCAGCACGTGGGCCACCAGCAGGCTGTCGAAGGCCCCGTCGCGGGCGTCTGAGCTGTCCAGGAAGGCCTCGGGCGTCCGCGCGTCGAGCCCCCGCGCGCGGGCCTGCTCCACGCAGGCGAGGTTGGGATCCACGCCGATCCCCGGCTCCCGCACGTGGGCCAGGTTGCGGCCGATGCCGCAGCCGATGTCGAGCATACGCCCCGGCCGCAGCCGGCGCAGGTTGAAGCGGTAGGGCGCCTGCACGTCGACCACCCGCTTCCACAAAGGCGTCTGCAGCCGCTCCAGCCGCTCGGCGTAGCGGTGGGACAGCACCTCGCCTTCGGGCGCGCTCACGAGGCGGCGCCCGGCTGGGGACGGAAGACGACGAAGCGCATGAACAGGAAGCTGAAGGCGGCGGTGACGCCGGTCACAAGCACGAAGGAGACCGTCGCGTCGAGCTTCCAGCGCTTCATCAGGAGCGCGTATCCGCCCATCCCGATCAGGAGCTGCACGCCGTAGCCGGCCAGGAAGGTCGCCACCTCCGCCACCGTCGCGCCCCGCCGCAGTTCGAACGTCACCCGCTTGTTCAGGACGTAGCCGAGCCCGAGGCCGAACAGCCAGCACAGGGCGGAGGCCGGCACCGGGTCCATGCCCAGGTGCAGCAGCAGTTGGAAGGCGACATAGACCGCCGCCGTGATCCCGCCGCCCACCAGGGCGAAGCGGAACAGGCTGCCCAGGAAGGCGCGGTTCGTCAGGGCGCGTCGCAGCATCGGCCGCTCAGTAGCCGGCGCGGTAGGCGAAGGCGATGGCGCGGGCGAGAGGGCGCGGCCACAGCGCCTCGAACATCTGCAGGTCCTCGCGGGCGCGGGCGCCGTCGCGCAGGGCCTGGGTGGTCTCGGTGCCGGGGTGGTAGCGGCGGTCGACCAGCGGCTCCGGCGCATGCAGGAACACCGCGCCCTGGCGGTGCAGTCGCAGCCACGCCTCCCAATCGAGGTTGGAGCGCAGGGTCTCGTCGAAGCGGAAGTCGGGAAGGCGCGCGGTGTCCAGCGTCACCGAGGAGCAGTGCACCGGGTTGCCGAACGCCAGCAGCAGGCGCCGGCGCAACGGCCCCGCCGCCTCGGCCCCCGCCGTCGCCAGCGCGGTGATCGCACCCTTGACCGCGCTCAGCCTCGAGAGGTGCGCGCGGCCCCGGGCGTCCACGTGCCGGGCGCCGGTGAAGACCAGCGCGCCGCGGGGTTTGCGCGCGAACAGGGCCAGGGTCAGGCTGGCGAAGTCGGGACGGTAGACGTCGTCCTGGTGAGCGAGGGTCACGAACCGGCGCTCGGCGCAGGAGAGCGCGAAGTTCCAGTCCGCCCCGATGCCGCCGCCCACGCGCGGGTTGACCGCATAGGCCGCGCCGGCCCGCTTCGCCCGCGTCTCGATGAAGGGAGAGGGTGTGGAGGTGGCGACCACGATGCGGCTGGGCGCCGACTGCGCCGTGAGGCTGCGCAGGCAGGCCTCGAGGTAGGGGGAGTCGCCATAGGCGGGGACGACGAAGGCGTGCTCGGCCGTGCCGATCGGTCCCGTCACGGTCGACCCCGTCACGGCGCGGCCGTTTCCAGCGGCGCGGCCGGCGCCGGCGACGCCGCCGGCGCGGACGCCGGGGGCAGGAACTTGGCGGTGTTGCCGTTCAGGATCGCCAGCAGGAAGCCGCCGAGCGCGGTCTGCGCGCCCAGCGTCAGGAGCAGCGTGCCGACCACGGGGGGCGTTACGTCGTAGGCCGCCGCGAAGCTGCGCCGCGACCAGGAGACGGCCACCGCCCCCAGCACGACCAGGCCCGCCGTCATCAGCGCCGCGCCCAAAGCGAGCAGCGTCTCCAGCGACACGAACCGGCTCAGCCGGCGCGTCCACGCCCCCGCCGCCCGGTAGCCCTCGCGCACGCCGTAGAGCTGGGCGGCGGCCGCGAGCAGCGCCGCCGTATGGCTGACGCCCAGGAGCGCCGCGGCCAGGATCGTCCAGTAGTTGCCGAAGAAGACCGCCTGCGTCGGCTCCGTCATCCGCGACCAGGCCGCAAGCGCGAACACCGCGAGCGCGAGCGTCGCGCCCACGCCCGCCGGAATGGCGAACAGCCACGCCGGGCTCAGCATCAGGAGGTAGCGCAGATGGCGCCACCCGTCGCGCCAGGGGCGCAGGTGGGGCGGGCGGTCGCGCAGGTCAGGCGAGAGCGTGACCGGCACCTCGGCGAAGCGGCAGCCCTTCAGCGCCGCCTTGATCACCATCTCGCTGGCGAACTCCATGCCCGAGCCGGTCAGGTTGAGGCGCTCGAACGCCGCCTTGGTGATCGCGCGGAGGCCGCAGTGCGCGTCGCTGGCGCCCGTGCGGAACAGGAGGTTCAGGATGCCGGTCAGCACTGGGTTGCCGATGTAGCGGTTCTTCCACGGCATGGCCCCGGGCAAGATCGCGCCCTTGAAGCGCGAGCCCATGCAGAGGTCGGCGCCGGCCTGGAGCCTGGCGATCATCTCCACGGCGTCGCGGAAGTCGTACGACCCGTCCGCGTCGCCCATGACGAGGTAGCGTCCCAGCGCGGCGCGGAAGCCCCCCTGGATCGCCGCCCCGTAGCCCCGCTCCGACACCGCCACCACACGCGCGCCCAGGCGCTGCGCGATCGCCTGGCTGCCGTCCGTGGAGCCGTTGTCCGCGACGATCACCTCGCAGGCGAGGCCGAAGCGCTCGGCGATCAGGGCGCCCGCCTCCTGCGCCTGGCGGATGCAGGGCTCCAGCCACCCGGCCTCGTTCAGGCAGGGCATGACGATGGACACCACGGCGACGCCGACGCCCGCGGGCGCGGCGGTCGGGTCGGTGCGGTCGAGGGGCATGGGCGGTTTCGCTGGAGACGGCGTTGGCGCAAGCTTACGAACGACACCTGAAGCCGAGGTTAGCTTCCGGTCTCGCGATCACGCGTTTGTGACATGATCCCATGGCGGAAGGTAGGCGGCCGCCGACGATCCGCCGCAAGCGGCGCACGACGCCGTTTTGACGCCGATTCGCGGACGAATCGGTCCTGAAGCCGTCGGAGGGCGTTGATCTGTGCGCCGCTTGACGTCAATAGCTTGGGTCGACGCGTTCCCTACTCCGCGGGTCGCGCACGCAGAGGCATGCAGGACGATCCATGGCTACCGGTACCGTGAAATGGTTCAACACCGCGAAGGGCTACGGCTTCATCGCGCCTGACGACGGCGGCTCCGACGTCTTCGTCCACGTCAGCGCGGTCGAGCGCGCGAACATCGACGCGCTGAACGACGGCGACAAGGTCTCCTACGAACTCGCGCAGGACCGTCGCTCGGGCAAGCAGTCGGCCGAGGACCTGGTGGTCACCGAGCGCGGCGCGGGCGGCGGCGACGGCATGGGCGGCGCGCCGCGTGCGCCCCGCGAACCCCGCGGCGGCGGCTACGGCGGCGGCGGCGGTTATGGCGGTGGTGGCGGCGGCTACGGCGGCGGGAGCCGCGGCGGCTACGACCAGGGCGGCGGCGGCGGCCAGTCCGAAGGCCCCGGCACGGGCGTCGTGAAGTGGTTCAACACCACCAAGGGCTTCGGCTTCATCGCCCCCGACTCCGGCGGCCCGGACGTGTTCGTGCACGCCTCGGCGGCCGAGCGCGCGGGCCTGCGCTCGCTGAACGAAGGCCAGCGCGTCAGCTACTCGCTGGAGAGCGACCGGCGCACCGGCAAGAAGTCGGCCGAGCAGCTGAAGCTGATCTGAGATCGTCGAACCGGCCCGCGGCGCGCTGTCGCGGGCCTGGACCCTGCGTGCGGCGCGGGCGTTCGGGCGTCGAGCTTCCCGAACGTCCGAGGGCCCGTCCTTGACCCACCTCCCCCGTTTCTCGTCCTCCCGCCGTTCGGGCGCGATCCTGGCGGGGTTGACCGCATCGGCGCTCCTGCTCGCCGGCTGCGGGAACAACGCCAGCCTGCCGCTGGCCGCCGGCGAGGGGCCGAACCCCGCCCTGCCCGCGCCGCGCAAGGCGCTCTTCCCCACCGTCAACACCGCCAAGGCCATCGGCTGGCCGCCGGGCGCTAGGCCGACGGCGGCGCCGGGCTTGCGGGTCCAGCCCTTCGCTGAGGGTCTGGATCATCCCCGCTGGCTCCTGCCCCTACCGAACGGCGACGTGCTGGTGGCGGAGACCAACGCCCCGCCCAAGCCGGACGACTCCAAGGGGCTTAAGGGCCGGATTGAAAAGGCGGTGATGACCGGCGCGGGCGCCAACACGCCTACCGCCAACCGCATCACCCTGCTGCGCGACACGAACGGCGACGGCGTGGCCGATGTGAAGACGGTGTTCCTTTCCGGCCTGAACTCGCCCTTCGGCATGGCGCTGGTGGGGAACGACCTCTACGTCGCCGACACCGACGCGGTGCTGCGCTTCCCGTACCGCGCGGGCGAGACGAGGATCACGGCGCCCGGCGTGAAGCTGGTCGACCTGCCGGCGGGGCGGATCAACCACCACTGGACCAAGAACGTCGTCGCCAGCCCCGACGGGTCGAAGCTCTACGTCACCGTCGGCTCCAACTCGAACGCCGGCGAGAACGGGTTGGCGGCGGAAGAGGGGCGGGCGGCGATCTGGGAGGTGGACCGGGCCACGGGCGCGCACCGCGTCTTCGCCTCGGGTCTGCGCAACCCCAACGGCCTCGGCTGGCAGCCGCAGACCCACGCGCTGTGGACGGCGGTGAACGAGCGCGACGAGATCGGCGGCGACCTCGTTCCCGACTACATGACCTCGGTGAAGGACGGCGCCTTCTACGGCTGGCCCTTCAGCTGGTACGGCCAGCACGTCGACGAGCGGGTGAAGCCGCAGAACCCGGCCCTGGTCGCCAAGGCGATCGTCCCCGACTACGCGCTCGGCCCGCACACCGCTTCGCTCGGCCTGGCCTTCGCCTCCGGCGACGCCCTGCCGCCCGCGTTGCGCGACGGCGTCTTCATCGGCCAGCACGGGTCGTGGAACAGGAAGCCCCGCAGCGGCTACCGGGTGATCTTCGTGTCCTTCTCCGGCGGCGAGCCGAACGGCAAGCCCGTCGAGGTGCTGACGGGCTTCCTCAGCGCGTCGGGGCAGGCGCAAGGCCGCCCCGTAGGCGTGGCGATGGACGGCAAGGGCGCGCTGCTGGTGGCCGACGACGTCGGGAACAAGGTCTGGCGGGTGACGGCGGCGAAGTAGCGGAGGCTGCGCGTGCGGGCTCCGACGATCCTGTTCGCCCCGGCCGCGGGCGCCGACGTCGGGGGCGGGCACGTGATGCGGGACGGCGCGCTCGCGACGGCGCTCGCCGCACGGGGAGCCCGCTGCGTCTTCGCGACGCCGGACGAAGGGGCGGCCATCCTCGCGCGCTTCTATCC
>JASLDZ010000338.1 GCA_030151985.1 Caulobacteraceae bacterium
GGGACGGCTGCGGCGCGGCGAGCGCGCGTGGGGGCCGGTCGCGGCGGCGAGCGGGCGGCCGCCCTCGCTGAGCCGCTTCGTCCCCTGGTTCATCCTGGGCTTCCTCGCCATGATCGCCCTGCGCTCCCTGGGCCTGCTCCCCGCCGCCTGGCTCCCGGCGTTCGCATGGGCGGCCTCCGGGCTGACCCTGGTGTCGATGGCGGCGCTGGGGCTGGGCACCGACCTCCGGCTCGTGGCCCGCTCGGGACTGAAGGTCAGCCTGGCGGTGACCATGTCGATCCTGGCGCTGGGCGCGATCAGCCTCGGCCTGGTCGCGGCGCTCCGCCTGTCCTGAGCCGCTTCAGGAGGAGCCCCCACCGGATGGGTCCGCGGACCCATCGCTCGGCTGTCGCATCGACCATCCTCGACCTGGACGAGGCGGCCTGACGCCCCTCCGCGCGGGAGGGAGGGGCTGCACCGTCGCGCGGAGATCCGGGTGCTAGTCCGCAGCGCCCCCGGCGCGCTCGCGGAGGAGCAGGCGCGCGTGGAGCCGCGTATAGCCCGACGCTCCCGAAGGCGGGGCCGGGAAGGTCAGGCGGTAGCCGCGGCCGGCGGTCGCCGTCACGCTCGCCCCCTCGACGGCCGTGACCTCCAGCGAAGTCAGGAGGTCGACCGCCGCATGGTCCGCGTCGGCGACATAGGCGTCGACCGACAGGGCGCCGTCGCTCCAGCGGGTGGAGGCCAGCTTGAGGTCGCGGCTGGGGTCGCCCGGCCGCGGCGGCGTCGACGGGACGGCGAGGCGGACCCCGCCCGCGTAGCGCACGGCCACCCGCGTCACGCCGGCGCGCACGACCGCCTTCAGCCTCGCGTGCTGGTCCTGGTCCCGCGGCTCGAGGACCGCGGCGGCCGGCGCGCCGTCGACTTCCGCGCCCAGGAGGCGCGCGCCGAGCGGGATCTCGGGGTCGAAGTCGAGGTCGAGCGCCGGCCCGGCGTTGCGGACCTCCAGGACCATGCCGCCGGCGTCGCGCGTCAGGTGCAGGTCGATCCTCGACGCGCCGACCCGCAGCCGCCGGACGGTCAGCTCGCCCCAGTCGGCGGGCAGGTGCGGGGCGAAGGTCAGGGCGTGGGCCGTCGCTCGGGGCTCCAGCCCCAGCACCCCGCCCACAAACCCGGTCAGGAAACCCGCGCTGGACCAGGTCTGCTCTGGCACCGACTCCAGCTCGGGATGGAAGAGGTCGCCCGCGAGCACCTCGTGGACGCGGCCGGGGCTGTCGAGGCTCGCCCACGCCTTCAGCCCGCCCCAGGCTTCCCAGCCCGCCTGCGGGCGGTGGGAGCGATAGAAGGCGGTGGCCGTGGAGCTCGTGCCCAGCGCCCAGACGCTGCCCGCGCCGTAGGCGTTCGGGTCGTAGGTCGCCGCCTCCGCCGACAGGCTGCGGACGCCCCAGTCGGTCAGGAAGGCGGGAGAGGACAGCCGGTCGAGCGCGGCGTCGCGCTGTTCGGAGGTCAGCACGTCCTGCAGCAGCAGCCGCGCGGCGTCGGAGCGCTCGTCGTGCACCACCGAGCCGTCGCTCCGGTGGCCGCCGAGCCAGAAGCCCTGCTGCGCGTCCCAGACGCCCGGACGCAGGGCGGCGCGGGCGCGCGCCGCGGCGCGGTCGCCCTCCCGCGCCAGACGCGCCTCTCCCATGCCGCGCGCGACCTTGGCGAAGCCGTCGGCCGCGTCGATCCAGGCGGAGGACAGGCGCACGTCGTCGCGCAGTACGTCCTGCTCGTTCTGCCCCTGCTTGCCGGCCGGGATCGTCGGCAGCCCGGTCTTCGGATCGACGAGGGACCCGGCGTAGCGCCACGCCGCCAGGATCCCCGCGCGGTGCGCCTTCAGGAACGCGGCGTCGCCCGTCGCGTCGAGGTAGGTCGCCAGCGTCGCCAGGTACTGCAGCGTGATGTCCACGTGCACGAACATGTAGGGATAGCGCTTCTCCCAATCGATCAGGGGCGCGCTCAGCGACATCTCGTGCCAGATCATGCCGTTGGCGCGGTTCTGGTAGCGGGCGATGAAGGCGAGCTCGTCGCGCGCGCGTTCGAACCGGCCGGCGGCGAGCAGGCCCTCGACGCCCACCAGCCCGTCGCCCGCGAAGAACCAGGCGTACTGCGGCCTGCGTCCGGGGCGGGAAGGGCCGTAGCCGGCGACCAGCCCGCAGCCCAGCTCCGGCTGGCAGACCCACGCCTTGTCGAGCGCGGCGACGGAGGCGGCGAGCGCGCGGTTCAGCTCAACGTCGGGGGTGACGATCTCGGAGGCCTCGGCGCGCAGCGCGTCGTCGGCGGCCGCGGCCTCCCGGCGGAACTCGCCCTCCCGCCGCTCCAGCGCCAGCGAGAGGCGTTCAGAGCCGGCATGACCCTCGGCGGGGCCGAGCGCGTCGGCGGCGACGAACAGGCGCGCGCGGCGCACGCCGTCCGCCTCGGCGCGGGGCGCGAGCACCAGCGCCGTCGCCTCGGGCCGCGCCGTGGCGCTGTTGGTGGTGGGGTCGTGCGCGACGGCCTGCGGCGAGCGGATCACCGCCTCGAAGCCGTGCACCGGCTCCTTCTCGACGTAGCCGTTCAGCGCCGCGTCCCAGCCGAGCGACTGGCCGCCGAGCGCGCCGGGCCACATCAGGTCGAGCGAGGGCTGGAAGCGCGCCTCGATGCGGACGTCCGGCCGGCCCTCGACCTCGTAGGTCAGGATGGCGCCCGGCGCGTGCGGCGGCGTGAACAGCCGCTCGCGCACGGTGAAGTCGGGGCCGACGTAGACGCGCACCGTCTCGGAGGGGCCCTGCTCGATCCGCGCGAGCAGCGGCCGCGCCTCCAGCGGGGCCACCCGGTCGGGCGTGCGGAAGCGCAGCTGATAGCCGGAGAGGAGCTGCAGCGGCCAAGCCCACACCTCCAGCCCCGCGTCCGGATAGCCCATCACCGTCGCGCGCTCGCCGTGGACGGCGGCGAAGCGGCCGGGGCCGGCCACCGGGAGCGACCACGCGCGGGACGCCGGCGCCTCCTGCGCGCGAGCGGCCGGCGACCAGGCCAGCGCGGCCGCGGCGCAGGCGGCGACGGTCGCCGGGCGGAGGATCGGGCGGGAGCGCGTCACGCGGCGGCCGCCTTGCGGACGTCGGTCGCATGCACCAGCCGGCGCAGGACCAGGAGCCCGATCAGCAGCAGGACGATCGGCGCCGCCACCCCCGCCACCGCCGTGCGCCCTCCGAAGGTCGCGAACAGCCGCCCGGTCAGGAAGGAGCCGAAGGTGCCTCCGAGGGCGGAGAACACCACGATCAGTCCGGTCATGCCGGCCTGCCGCTCCACCGGCAGCGCGCTCAGCACCACCGAGTTGACCGTCGGGTAGATGGGCGCGAGCAGGAGGCCGATCAGCGGCAGGATCAGCGCGGCGGGCGGCACAGCGGCCCAGGCCTCCACCGTCGGCCCCCGCCCCATGCCCGACGTCGAGACCAGCGCGATCGCCACCAGCGGCGCCATGCCCGCGGTGCACGCCAGGAGCGCCCCGAACCGCGACACCCGCGCCAGCACTCCGCTCGCGCCCAGCCGCCCCACGCACAGGGCGAGGGCGTAGACGCTGGTGAGCTGCACGCTGAGCTGGGGCGCAAGACGCAGCACCTCGTTGTTGAAGGTCGGCATCCAGGTGCCGAGGCTCTGCTCGATCAGGACGTAGAGGAAGGCGCAGGCCAGGAAGGCGAGCACCAGCGGCTGGCGCAGCAAGCCCAGCATGGCGGCGAACTCCTTGGCGGCGGACACGCGCCGTTCGCCGCTCAGCCTCGTCTCGTCCAGCGGCGACGCCGCCCACAGCGCCGCCATCGCCACCGCCGCCCCCGCCAGCACCCAGTAGACGTTGAGCCAGCCGAACGGCGCCTTGGGGTCGATGAAGGCGGCGAACAGCCAGTAGCCGGAGAGCACCCCCGCCATGAACACGCCCTCGATCAGGGCGATCAGGCTGGCGTGGCGGTGCGGCTCGGGCGCGACCAGGCCGACGCTGCCGTAGACCGCCACCTTGGCGAGCCCGAAGGTGGCGCCCGCCACCGCGAAGCTCAGCGCCGTCATCCAGAAGGCGTGGAGCAGCGGCATGGCCGCCATCGCCCCCGCCAGGAGCAGGAAGCCCGCGATCAGCGCCCGCCGATAGCCGATCTTCGGCAGGGAGGAGGCCAGCACGAAGGAGACCGCGGCGATGCTCAGGTCCTTGCACGCCTCCAGCACCGAGCCCGCCGTCTTGGAAACGCCGAAGCTCGCGATGGACTGCAGGATGACCGTGCCGACGCTGTTCAGGAGCACGGCGTAGAGCGCGTAGGTGGCCGCCAGGGCGAGCACGATCCGCAGGGGCGGCCGGGCCGAGGCGGGCTCCTCCCTCACCCAAGCCGCTCCAGCGGCCGGGTCCAGTCCACGCCGGAGAGGTCGGGGACCACCGCGTCCGCCTCGGCCAGCACGCCGGGGTCGCCGACGCCCAGCGCCGCCATGCCCGCGGCCTTGATGGCCGAGACGCCCGCGCGGCTGTCCTCGATCCCCACGCAGGCGGAGGGCTCGACGCCCAGCTCGGCGGCGGCGGCGAGGAAGATCTCCGGGTCCGGCTTGCCGCGCGCGAGCGTGGCGGGATCGACCACGGCGTCGAAGAAGCGCGCGATGCCCAGCCGCCGCAGCAGCGCCGGGCCGTTGCGGCTGGCCGACGCGAGCGCCATCGGCAGCCCCTGCGCCCTCGCCCGCTCCAGCGCCGCCCGCGCGCCGGGCAGGAGGTCGTCGGGCGTGAAGTGCGCGATCAGCGACTGGTAGTGCGCGTTCTTGCGGGCGGCGAGCTCGGCCTTCTGCGCCTCCGAGAACTCGCGGTCGCCCCGCGCCAGGATCAGCTCCAGCGAGGCCTTGCGGTCCACGCCCTTCAGCGCCTCGTTGGCGGCCTCGTCGAAGGGGACGCCCAGCTCGTCCGCCAGCGCCTTCCACGCCACGTAGTGCGCGCGGGCGGTGTCGGTCAGCACGCCGTCGAGGTCGAACACCAGCGCCTTCACCACCCCTTGCGCGGACGGGCCGAAGCGCGGCGTGGGCCGCTCCACCGACTCGCCCGGCCGGAGGGCGACCGGAACACCGTCGTGCGTCAGCGTCAGCGCCGCGCCCCCGGCGGCCAGGGCGTAGCGCGTCCTCTCGCCGTCCACCTCCACCCGCAGGCGCGCGCCGCGCCACTGCAGGCCGAAGCGGTACGCAGGGAGGTCGGGCGCGGTGCGGGGCAGGAAGGCGGGGCGTCCGTCCTCGATCCTCAGGCCCGCGAACCCCCAGACCAGCGCCTGCCAGCCCCCGGCGATCGACGCCATGTGGAGCCCGTGGCCGGCGTTGCCGTGCAGGTCGTGCAGGTCGACGAAGACGCTCTCGCGCAGGAAGCGGGCGGCGTCCTCCATCCGGCCGATGTCGGCGGCGACCACGGCGTGGCTGCAGGCCGAGAGCGTCGAGTCGTGCGCGGTCAGCGGCTCGTAGTAGGCGAAGTCCCGCCGGCGCTGCGCGCGCGAGCCCTCCTCGGTGATGGCGTGGGCCAGGACCACGTTCGCCTGCTTGACCACCTGATAGCGGTAGAGGGTCAGCGGGTGGTAGTGCAGCAGGAGCGGCCGGTCGCGGCGGCTGGGGTCGAAGCTCCACCGCGGCTTGTCGAGGAAGCCCGCGTGCTGGGGGTGCACGCCCAGCGCCGCGTCGACCGGCAGGTGCATGGCCTCGGCCGCCGCCGCCCAGGCGGCGCGCTCCGCGGCGTCCGGCGCGCAGGGAGCCTCCGGCGCGCGCTCCGCCAGCTCCAGGGCGTAGCGCAGGTGCAGCTGCGCCATGCGGTTGGTGTAGTGGTCGTCGTCGCCCAGCGCGCTGTACTCGTCCGGGCCGCTGACGCCGCAGATGCGGAAGCCGCCGCCGATGCGCGGATCGTGGAAGCCGGCCTCGATCCAGATGCGCGCGGTCTCGAACACCATCGGCGCGGCCTCGCCCAGGACGAAGGCGTCGTCGCCGGTCGCCCGGTCGTACATCCTGACCGCATAGGCGATCGCCGCGTTGATGTGGTGCTGCGCCGAACCTGACGGGAAGTAGCCCGAACCCTCGTCCCCCGCGATGGTGCGCCAGGGGTAGAGGGCGCCCCGGAGGTAGTTCAGCTCGCGGGCGTGGGCGCGGGCGTTGTCTAGCGTGGAGACGCGGAACTTCAGGTCGCTGCGCGCCAGCGGCGGCGCCGTCAGCGCCAGCACCGGCGCGGCGAAGGCCTCGCTGTCCCAGAAGGCGTGGCCCTCGTAGCCTTCGCCGGTGAGCCCCTTGGCGGCCAGGCCG
>JASLDZ010000364.1 GCA_030151985.1 Caulobacteraceae bacterium
TGGCCATGTACCGCAAGCGCCTGGGACGTTAGCAGATCGGCCGCGCCAGGCCGATCGTCACAAAACCTCTTTTGCGCCGCAGCAAATCAAGTGATAGGGAGCGCCCTCCCCATCTTTGGCCCCCCCTGGCTTGGTAAGAACCTATGGACATTACGCGCATCCCCACCGGGCTGAACCCGCCCTACGACGTCTACGCCGTGATCGAGATCCCGCAGGGGGGCGAGCCGGTCAAATACGAGATGGACAAGGCCTCGGGCGCCCTGTTCGTCGACCGTTTCCTGCACACCGCCATGTTCTATCCGGGCAACTACGGCTTTATCCCGCACACCCTGGCCGACGACGGCGACCCCTGCGACGTCATCGTCATCGGGCCGACGCCGGTGGTGCCGGGCGCGGTGATCCGCTGCCGGCCGATCGGCGCCCTGCTGATGACCGACGAGGCGGGCAAGGACGAGAAGATCCTGGCCGTGCCGGTGGACCAGCTGCACCCCTTCCACTCGGGCGTCAGCTCCTGGCGCCAGCTGCCGGCGATCATGACCGAGCAGATCTCCCACGTCTTCCAGCACTACAAGGACCTGGAGAAGGGCAAGTCGACCACCATCTCCGGCTGGGCCGACGCCGAGGAGACCGCCCAGATCATCCGCGACTCGATCGAGCGCTACCGCATGAAGGGCGCGCCCCGGCTGAAGGCGGCGGAGTAGCGACGCCGGGTCTCCCCTCTTTTGCGAAAGCCGCCCGTTCCTGCGTGACTTAGCCTCAGCGGGATAGCGGCCCGCGGTATCGACAAGTCCGGTCAAGCTGGGCTTGCTGCTGGCGCGACGGCCGCGCGCCGGGAGGGCTTCGGACATGGTGATGACGGCGCCGCCTTCCCTGCAGGCGAGCCCCCGGATCGGCATGGGAACGGTGCTGGCCCGACTCGAGGCGCAACGCCCCCTGACGCCGCCCGAGCGGGAGCTGATCCGGAGCCTCGCCGGGCGGACCCGCTCGGTGGAGGCGGGCGTCTGCCTGATGGAGGAGGGCGACCCGATCGCGGCGCCCGTCTACGTGCTGTCCGGCTGGGCGTGCCGTCAGCGGCTGCTGCCCGACGGGCGCCGGCAGATCGTCAGCTTCGTGCTGCCGGGGGAGGGCTCGGGCCTCTGCCGCCGCCCCCGCCCGCTCGCCTTCACCAGCACGGTGGCGCTGACGGCCCTGGTGGTCACCGACGCCTCGCCGATGCTGGACGAGCGATCGCCCGTCGCGCAGGGGCTGTCGGACGCGCTGCTGCGGGCCGCGGCGCTCGACGAACACCGCCTGATCAGCCAGGTCGTGCGGCTGGGCCGCCAGACCGCCTATGAGCGCTTCTGCAGCCTGCTGCTCGAGCTGGGCGAGCGGCTGGAGGAGATCGGCATGGGCGGCCAGGACGACTTCGAGCTGCCGGTGACGCAGGAGGTGCTGTCCGACGCGCTGGGCCTCAGCGTGGTCCACGTGAACCGCACGCTGCAGATGCTGCGCAGGGACGGGGTGATCGCGCTGTCGGCCGGCCGCGTCCGCGTGCTCGACCGTCACCGGCTGTGCAGCGAAGCGGCCCCGACGCCGGCCTATCTGGATTGAGGTGAGGGCGCGGCTCAGGCCTTGCGGAAGAAGGCGTAGATCCGCTCGGCCAGCGGGCGGTTCACCCCCGCCACCCGCTCCAGGTCCGCCACCGACGCGCGGCTGACGCCCCGGGCCGAGCCGAACGTCTCCAGCAGCGCGCGCTTGCGGCCGGGACCAACGCCGTCGATCTCGTCCAGCGGGTTTGTGAAGGCGGTCTTGGTGCGCTTGGCGCGGTGGGTGCCGATGGCGAAGCGGTGCGCCTCGTCCCGAAGTCGCTGGAGGTAGTAGAGCACCGGGTCCTTCGGCTCGAGCATGAAGGGGGCGCGGCCGGGGATGAAGAAGCGCTCAAGCCCCGCGTCCCGGTCCGGCCCCTTGGCGACGCCCACCACCGCCACGTCGTCGACGCCCAGGTCCGCCATCACCTCCAGCGCCGCGTCGAGCTGGCCCTGGCCGCCGTCGACGAGGATCAGGTCGGGCTTGGGCGTCTCGATCCCCTCCGCCTCCTCCTTCTGCAGGCGGGTGAAGCGGCGGCGCAGCACCTGGTTCATCATGGCGAAGTCGTCGCCGGGGGTGAGCTCGCCCGGCTTGATGTTGAACTTGCGGTACTGGTTCTTCTGGAAGCCCTCCGGCCCGGCCACGATCATGCCGCCGACGGCGTTGGTGCCCATGATGTGGCTGTTGTCGTAGACCTCGATGCGTTCGGGCGAGGCCTCCAGTTTGAACACCTCGCACACCCCCGCCAGCAACTTGGCCTGCGCGCCGCCCTCCGCCATCCGACGGCCCAGCGCCTCGCGGGCGTTGGTCATCACGTGGTCCACCAGCCGCTTCTTCTCGGCCTGCTTGGGCACGAGGAGCTGCACCTTGCGCCCCGCCTTCACCGACAGCGCCTCGGTCAGCACCTCGCAGTTGGGCGGCGTGTGGCTCAGCAGCACGAGGCGCGGCACGGGCTTGTCCTCGTAGAACTGGCCCAGGAAGGCGTCGAGCACGGCGACGTCGCTGTCGTCCCCCTCCTGGCCGGAGGAGGTCACGCGGGGGAAGTAGGCGCGGTTGCCCCAGTTCTGGCCGGCGCGGAAGAAGAACACCTGCACGCAGGCTTGGCCGCCCTCGCTGTGCACGGCGAAGACGTCGGCCTCCTCCACGCCCTCGGGGTTGATGCCCTGCTCGGCGTTGATGCCGGCCAGCGCGCGGATGCGGTCGCGCACGCGGGCGGCGCGCTCGAACTCCATCGCCTCGGCGGCCGCGTTCATCTCCTTGGCGAGGCGGGCGCGCACGGCGTCGGACTTGCCGCGCAGGAAGTCGTGCGCCTCGCCCACCAGCTCGCCGTAGGCCTCCAGCGAGATCAGGCCGGTGCAGGGGGCGGAGCAGCGGCGGATCTGGTGCAGCATGCAGGGCCGCGTGCGCGTCTCGTAGACGCTGTCCGAGCACGAGCGCAGCAGGAACGCCTTTTGCAGCGTGTTCAGCGTGCGGTTCACCGCCCAGGTCGAGGCGAAGGGGCCGAAGTAGTCGCCCTTGATCGTGTGCGCGCCCCGGTGCTTGCGGATCTGGGCGGCGGGATGCTCCCGGCGGATGACGATCTCGGCGAAGCTCTTGTCGTCGCGCAGGGTGATGTTGAAGCGCGGCTTCAGCCGCTTGATGAGGTTGGATTCCAGGAGCAGCGCGTCCGCCTCGGTGCGGGTGGTGACGAACTCCATGGCGCGGGTCAGGGCCACCATGTGCTGCAGCCGCTGGCTGTGAGCGCGGCCCTGCGCGTACTGTACCACGCGCTTCTTCAGGCTCTTGGCCTTGCCGACGTAGAGCACCTCCGCGTCCTCGCCGAGCATGCGGTAGACGCCGGGGGTGTCGGGCAGGCGCTTGACGTAGTCGGCGATCAGCGCCGCGCCGCGCAGGGTCGGCGCGTGGTCCCCGTCGGCGGCGGTCGAGCGCACCACCTCGACGTCGGCGGGAGGGGCGGGCGCAGGGTCGGCGGACGGATCGAAGGCGTCGGGCATCGCGGCCCATATAGGCGCGCCGCCCCCTCCGCCTCCAGCCGCGTCGCGCCCCGGCTAGTAGAAGGCGCCGTAGATGACGTCGCGGATGCGTCCCGTGTGGCGGTTCACCAGCAGCAGGTCCGGCCCGTAGCGCACCCAGCGGTAGCCGGGGGGCGGCGCATAGGCGCCGAGCGCGCCGTAGTCGTCCCAGAAGTAGGTGGAGGACAGGAACAGCGACGGCAGGATCAGCCCCGGCGCCCAGCGGCGGTAGGCGTAGCCGCGCGGGTAGCGGAACGCCGGTCCCCGGATCGGGCGGAAGCCCGGAGGCCGCCCGCCGCCCGGCCGCCAGCCCGCGCCAGGACCCGGTCGGAAGCCGCCTCCGGGCCGATCGGCGCTGGGCCGATCGTAGCCCGGCCGGCCCGGCCGATCTCCACCGGGCCGATCTCCGCCGGGACGTCCGGGCCGATCGCCGCCGCCGGGACGTCCGCCTTCGGGGCGGCCGGGGCGCGGCGGCTGGATCTGGGGTCCGCCCGGGCCGCCGGGACGGGGAGGCTGGACCTGCGGACCGCCCGGGCGCTGGCCGCCGGGGCCGCCTGGACGGTCTCCACCGGGACGCTGGCCAGAGCCGCCGGGGCGCTCGCCGCCTGGTCGTCCGCCGCCTCCGGTCCTGTCGGGGCCGCCGCCCGGGCGGTCCTGCGCCATCACCGTGGGGGCCGCGATCAGGAGCGCGCTCAGCGCCACGACGACACGTCTCATGCCGCAAGCCTCCTCAAGCCTCTGGCGACGCTATGTCCGCCGCCCCGCCGGCGCAAGCGATCCCGGGCGCGGCCTACCCGGCGCCCGGCAGGCTCAGCGCCACGCGCAGGCCGGGGCCGTGGCTCGGAGGGCCGCCGGGGGCGACGCCCGGTCCCTCGTCCAGGTCCAGCCGGCCGCCGTGCGCGTTCGCCACCGCCGCCACCAGCGACAGGCCGAGGCCCGAGCCCGGCTGGGTGCGGCTGTTCTCCAGCCGCACGAACCGCTCCAGCACCCGCGCCCGGTCGGCCTCCGGCACGCCCGGCCCGGTGTCGGTGACGCTGGCCTCCACCTCGCCGGAGCTGCGCCGTCGCGTGCGCAGCATCACCGCGCCGCCCGCGGGCGTGTACTTCACCGCGTTGTCGAGGAGGTTGGCCAGCGCCTGCGCCACGAACTCGCGGTCGCCGCGCACCATCAGGCGGGGGCCGAGCTCGGCGGCGAACTCCAGCCCCTTCTCCTCGCACAGGGGCTCGTAGAGCTCCGAGACGTCGGCGGCGAGGGCGGAGAGGTCGAACTCCGCCGCCGAGGTGAACTGCCCCGCCGCCTGCAGCCGCGTGATCGCCAGCACCGCGTTGAAGGTGCGCAGGACGGAGTCCGCGTCTTCCAGCGCGGTCTCCAGCGCCGCCTTGGGGTCGGCCTTGCCGTTCTCCGCGTCGATCAGCGCCGCCTCCAGCCGGGCGCGCAGGCGGGTGAGGGGGGAGCGCAGGTCGTGGGCGATGGCGTCCCCGGCGTGGCGCAGGCCGCCCATCAGCCGCTCCACCCGGTCGAGCATGGTGTTGAGGCCCGTCGCCAGCTCGTCGAACTCGTCGCGCACGCCGCGGACGGGCGCGCGGGCGTTCAGGTCGCCCGCCTGAACCTTCTCCACCGCCTCCCGCAGGCCCGCCATGGCGCGGCTGACGTTGCGGCTGACCAGGAGCCCGCCCAGGAGGCCCAGCAGCAGGATCAGCACGCCCGCGCCCCAGGTCGCCCGCACCACCCGCACGACGAAGGCGCGGGACTCGCCGATGTCGGAGCCCACGAACAGGAGCTCGCCCCCCGGCAGCCGCACCTGCCGCCCCCACGCCTGGCGACGCACGACCGCCCCGTCCGGGTCGGTCTCGGTGACGCGGAAGCTGGTGGCCCCGTGGCTGGCGTCGGGCTTGTCCAGGGGAGAGGCGGCGATGTTGCCGGTGATCGGCTTTCCGGCCTTGTCCATCGACAGGTACAGGAACGGCCGCTCGCCGGAGGCCCGCTCAATCAGCGCGGCGTTCAGCGCCGGCGCGCCTCCCTGGGTGTAGACGGTCTGCAGGGAGGCGATCTCCCTGGAGACGTCCGCATCCGCCCGCTGCGTCACCTCGCCGGCGGTGGCGACGTAGACATAGGCCAGGAAGGCGGCGGCGGCGGCCGCGAACAGCGCGAGGAAGATCAGGGTGAGGCGGAAGGGGGTGGTCCGCAGGACGGAGGGGAGGCGCATCCTCTTCTATCCCTCCCCTTCATGGGGAGGGGGCACCCGACCGAGCGCGGTCAAGGCGATGTGGTCGACGGCGGCCGCCAACCCGGTGTTGATGTCGGAATTCCAGAACCGCAGGATCTCAAAACCGATCGACCGCAGCCACGCATCCCGCTCCCGGTCCCGCGCGCCGTGGCCGTCTTCCGCGTGCTGGCCGCCGTCGATCTCCACCGCCAACCGCCGCGAGGTGCAGGCGAAGTCGACGATGTAGGGTCCGAGCGGAACCTGACGCCGGAAGTGAAGCCCCTGCGGCTTCAGCAAGCGCAGCTCCGCCCAAAGACGCGCCTCCTGCGGCGTCATCCGCTTCCGCAGCGACCGCGTCAGATTCCGCCGCTCGTTCGAAAGCGCATGCACCTAGCTCCCTCCCCCTTGAGGGGAGGGTGTCGCGAGCGCAGCGAGAGACGGGTGGGGGAACGAGAGCGAAGCGTAGAAGAAGACCGGCGCGACGATCGGAAAGTGGGTGATACCTCCCCCCACCCGTCTGTCGGCTTCGCCTCCAGACACCCTCCCCTCAAGGGGGAGGGAGGAAGAAAGCCTCTCACGCATCCAGCCGGTACCCCGCCCCCCGCACGGTCTGCAGCATGGGGTGGTCGAAGCCCTTGTCGAGCTTGGCGCGGAGCCGCGAGATGTGGACGTCGATGACGTTGGTCTGGGGGTCGAAGTGGTACTCCCAGACCTTCTCCAGCAGCATCGTGCGCGTCACCGACTGGCCGGCGTGGCGCATCAGGAACTCCAGGAGCTGGAACTCGCGGGGCTGCAGGTCGATCTCCTTGCCCGCCCGGTGCACGCCGCGGGTGAGGAGGTCCATCTCCAGGTCGCCGACCTTCAGCGTGGTGGCGACCGCGCCCGTCTCGCGGCGGCGGCTGAGCGCTTCGACGCGGGCGACCAGCTCCGAGAAGGCGTAGGGTTTGACCAGGTAGTCGTCGCCGCCGGCCTTCAGGCCTGTGACCCGGTCCTCCACCTCGCCCAGCGCGGAGAGGAACAGCACCGGCGTGTCGTCGCCCTCGCGGCGGATGGCCTCCACCGCGGCCAGGCCGTCCATGCGGGGCATCATGCGGTCGACCACCATGACGTCGAAGCCGCCCTTGCGTGCGGCCTCGAGCCCCGCCTGGCCGTCCTCGGCGAGCACCGCCTCGTGGCCGGCGTCGGCCAGGCCCTTGGCCATGGCCTGCGCCGCGCCCGTGTCGTCTTCCATCACCAGGATGCGCAACGCCCGTCCTCCCCGCGAGTCACGGGGCGGATCATGACGGAGCGGAGCGGTCAGCGGAAGTTACGGTCGCGTCACGGGCGCGAGCTCCCTCCCTCCCCCTTGAGGGCGAGGGAGGAGCGTTCGGCTATTTCGCCTTTTCGGCGTCCAGCTTCAGCGCGACGCCCGCGTTGCGGCCGCCGATGTTGACCAGCAGGAACACCGCGGGACGGCCCGCCTTGCGCGCGTCCACCACCGCGGCGGCGAACTCCGACGGCGTGGAGACCGGGCGCTCGTTGGCCTGGACGATGACGTAGCCGGGCTTGAAGCCCTTGCGGCCGGCGTCGGAGTCCTCGGCCACGCGGGTGATGACCACGCCCTTCACGTCCTGAGCGATGTTGAAGCGCTGGCGCTCCACCGAGGTCAGGGGGGTGACCCCCAGGCCTAGGATGGTCTGGCGGTTGGCTTCGGCGTTCGGGCCGTTCTGCGGCGACTGGTCGTCGTCGTCGCCCGCCCCCTGCGTCTTGTTGAGCACCGCCGCGCTCGGACGCACGCCCGCCTTCACGTCCAGCGGGATCACCTTGCCGGCGCGGCGGATTTGCAGGTGCATAACCTCGCCCGCGCGCGTGCCGGCCACCGCCCGGGTCAGCTCCGCCGAGCTCGAGACCTTCGTCCCGTTCACCGACAGCACAATGTCGCCCGGCTGGAGGCCCGCCCGCGCGCCGGGGCCGCCGGCGGTCACGTCCGCGACGAAGGCGCCGGAGTTCAGCGGCACGCCCAGCGCCTCGGCATTGTCGCTCGTGATGTTCTGGATCGAGGCGCCGAGATACCCGCGGGTGATCTTCTTGCCCGCGATCAGGTCCCGGGCGATCTGGTCGGCCGTCGCGGCGGGCACGGCGAAGCCGATGCCGATCGAGCCTCCCGACTGCGAGTAGATCGCGGTGTTCACGCCGATGACGCGGCCATAGGTGTCGAAGGTCGGGCCGCCCGAGTTGCCGCGGTTGATGGGCGCGTCGATCTGGATGTACTGCGCCGGCAGGGTGCCGGGGTCGGCCGGCAGGTCGCGCCCGATCGCCGAGACGATGCCCGCCGTCGCCGTGCCGCCCAGCTGCAGCGGGTTGCCCACCGCCAGCACCCAGTCGCCCACGCGCGGCTTGGCCTGGTTCTCGAAGTCCACGAACGGGAACGGGCCGCCGTCCACCTTGATAACGGCGATGTCGCTGTCCGGGTCGCGGCCGATCAGGCGCGCCTTCAGCTCGCGCTTGTCGGTCATGGTGATGTTCAGCGCGGTGGCGTTCTCCACGCAGTGGTTGTTGGTGACGATGTAGCCGTCGGCCGAGATGAAGAAGCCCGAGCAGGCGGCCTGCGCCTCGCGGCTGTTCTGGTCGTTCAGCGCGCCGTCGCCGTCGCTGTCGCCGTCCTGCCCCTGGGCGCCGGGGGCGGAGCGCCCGCCACGGCGGTTCGGCGCGGCGCGGCCCGAGCCCTGCCCGTTGGGGCCCTGGCGGAACTGCGGCAGCTGGTTGAACGGGAACGGCAGGTCCTGCAGGCCGCCCTCGGCGATCGGCACGCGAGTGGTGATGTCGATGGAGACCACCGCCGGCGCGACCTTCTCGAAGATGTCGGCGAACGACTGCGGCGCGCCGGGGGGCGCGGCGAAGATCGGCGCGGTGGAGGCCTTCAGCAGCTGCGCCGAAGCGGACTGGCCGGCCGGGTCGGCGGCGGCGCGGGGCAGGCCCACGCCCATGCCGGCCGCCGCGGCGCCGGCGACGCCCACGCCCATCACGGCGCCGGCGATGAAGCTCTTCCTCGTCAAGGGCATGGGTGTCGTCGTCCTCCGCCCGGCGGGGTCCGGCGGGCTGCGTTGTAACCAGGGGCCGCGCAGTCGGTTGCGGGAGCGCCGCCACAGGGCCGTCGCATCCGTATCACACCCGGGCGGCGTCGGGCGTAGGGCCGCTCTGCGGCGGAACCTGGGCGTCGGTTTCGAGCGCCTGGAGCCGCGCCTGCTCCTGCGGCGTCAGCTCCGGCTCCAGCGCGGGGCGTCGGCGACGCGAAGCCAGGACCGTCAGCCCGCCCCCGGCGACGGCGAAGGGCGCCAGCCACAGGAGCGCGTTGCCGGCGGAGAAGCGGGGCTTCAGCAGCACGAACTCGCCGTAGCGGGCCACCAGGAAGCCGCGGATGTCCTTATCCGATCGCCCGGCCGCGACCTGGCTGCGTACGATCCCGCGCAGGTCGGCGGCGAGGTCGGCCTCGCTGTCGTCGATCGACTCGTTCTGGCACACGACGCAGCGCACCTGCCGGAACAGGGCGTGGGCGCGAGCCTCCTGCGCGGGGTCCGCCAGGCGCTGCTCGGCGTGGGCGGCGAGCGGAACGGCCAGGAGCAGGACCGCAAGCAAGGCCCCCTCAGACCGTCGCCTCCGGCTCCGGCCAGCTCCCCCGCTCCGCAGGGGAGCAGAAGGAGCGGCGACCCCCTTTCTCCTCCCCTGCGCAGCGGGGGAGGTGGCGCGAGGCGCAGCCGAAGCGACGGAGGGGGCCTCTGTCATTCGGCCGGCACGAGCGCGGGTTCGCGCGCTTTGGCCTTGCGCCCCGCCGCCAGCCGCAGCCGCCGGTCGGAGAGCGACACCAGCCCGCCGAAGGCCATAAGCAGCGGCCCCAGGAAGATCAATCGCGCGCCGGGGTTCCAGAAGGCCCGCACCGTCCAGGACTGAGAGCCGCCGCCGGGGCGTTCGCCCAGCACCACGTAGAGATCGCTCACTCCCTGCCGCGACAGGGCGACGTGCGAGGTGGTCTGGCGGTTGGCCGGGTAGAAGCGGCGCTCCGGCGCGACCTCGAAGGCGGCGCCCGTGCGAGGCTGGACGCGGATCGCGGCGCGGTCGGCGGTGAAGTTCGGACCCTCAACGCTCCTCACGCCCGACAGGGTGAGGACGTAGGCGCCGACGCGCAGGCTCTGGCCGGGGTTGAGGGTGGCGGCGGTCTCGATCCGCCAGGCGCTCTCGAAGCAGGCGCCGAGCACGAAGACGCCGAGCCCCACGTGCGCCAGCGTCGTCCCCCAGGCGCCGCGGGGAAGCGCGCCCAGCCGTCGCCAGGTCTCGCCCGGCGAGGCGCGGCCGGCGCGGGCGCGGGCGGCCACCTCGCTCAGCGCGCCGCCGATCACCCACAGGCCGACGGCGAAGCCCGCGCAGGCGACCGCGTGCTTGGGATCGGTGACGGCGTAGACCGCCAGCCCGCCCGCCACCGCGACCAGCCCCGCCAGCCACAGCGGCCGGATCGCCGCGACCAGCTCCGCGCGCTTCCACGACAAGAGCGGCCCGACCGGCAACAGCAGCAGCGCCAGCCCCATCAGCGGCGCGAAGGTGAGCGCGAAGTACGGCCCACCGACGCTGATCGCCTCGCCCGTCGTCGCCTGCCGGATCAGGGGGTAGAGGGTGCCGAGCAGCACGGTGGCGGTGGCGGCGGCCAGGAACAGGTTGTTCAGCACCAGCATGCCCTCGCGGCTCACCGGCGCGAACAGGCCGCCGGGGGCGAGCTTCGGCGCCCGCCAGGCGAACAGCGCGAAGGCGCTCCCGGCGGCGAGCCCGAGGATCGAGAGCAGCAGCACGCCGCGCGTGGGGTCCACCGCGAAGGCATGGACGCTGGTCAGCACGCCAGAACGCACGAGGAAGGCGCCCAGCATGGAGAAGCTGAACGCGGCCAGCGCCAGGAATACGGTCCAGCCCGTCAGCGCGCCGCGCTTCTCGGTGACGACGGCGGAGTGCAGGAGCGCGGTCGCGGCCAGCCAGGGCATGAAGCTGGCGTTCTCCACCGGGTCCCAGAACCACCAGCCGCCCCAGCCCAGCTCGTAGTAGGCCCAGAAGGAGCCCAGCGTGATGCCAACGGTGAGCAGGCTCCAGGCGGCCAGCGTCCAGGGACGCACCCAGCGGCCCCAGGCGGCGTCGACTCGGCCCTCGATCAGGGCGGCGACCGCCAGGCTGAACACCACCGACAGGCCGACATAGCCCGCGTAGAGGAAGGGCGGGTGGATCGCCAGGAACGGGTCCTGCAGCACCGGATTAAGCGAGGCGCCCTCCACTGGCGGGTCAAGCAGGCGCGCGAACGGGTTGGAGGCGAAGGCGGTGTAGCCGATGAACGCCGCGCCGAGCGCGCCCTGCGTCGCCACGGCCACAGCCTTCAGTCCCGAAGGCAGCCGCGTGCCGAACGCGGCCAGGGCCGCGCCGAACCCGGTCAGCGCGAGGTCCCACAGCAGCATGGAGCCCTCGTGGCTGCCCCAGGTGGCGGCCACCTTGTAGAGCATCGGCTTGTCCGACCGGCTGTTGTTGGCGACGTTGGCGATCGAGAAGTCGCTGACGACGAAGGCGTGCATCAGGAGCGCGAAGGCGAAGGCCGCGGCCACAAACGCCCCCAGCGCCGCGCCCTCGCCGGCCCCGCTCAGCGTCGCGTCGCGCCGCACCCGCCCCGCCGCGCTCAAGCCCAGCTGCGCACAGGAGAGCGCGAACGCCAGCAGCAGCGCGAACTGCCCGAACTCCCCGCTCATTTGGCGGCGATCGGGCCCACGGGAGCCGGCGTCGTGGTGTCGGGACGCCACTCGCCGGACTTCTTGAGCGCGTCGGCGACCTCCTTGGGCATGTAGCGCTCGTCGTGCTTGGCCAGCACCTCGCGCGCCTCGAACACGCCGTCGGGGCGGAAGGCGCCCTGCGCCACCACGCCCTGCCCCTCGCGGAACAGGTCGGGCAGGTCGCCGCGGAACACCACCGGGCTCATGGCGACCTTGTCCGTCACCTCGAAGCGCACGACCCCGCCCGGATCGCGCTCGAGGCTGCCGCCCTGCACAAGGCCGCCGATGCGGATGGTGCGGCCGGGGGGCACGCCCTTCGCCTTGGCCTGGCTCGGGCTGTAGAAGAACACCGCCGCGTCGCCCATGGCGTAGAGCGACAGCCCCGTCGCCAACGCCACCACGGGCGCGGCGCACGCCACCACCATCAGCCGCCGCCGCGCCTTGCGCGATCTCGGAAGGAACGCCATCACCCGCTAGATAGCGCCGCCGGCCCCGCTGCGGAAGCGGACGCGCTCACAGGCTCGCGTACAATGCCGCGATCAGCCGCCGGGCCCGCGGATCGCCCACCAGTTCGCTCGATTGCCGGTTCATCACATAGGCGGCCGAGACGCCGGTCGTCGGGTCCGCGAAGGCGCAGCTGCCGCCCCAGCCGGAGTGGCCGAAGGTCTCCGCGCCCGGACCGTAGGGCTGGACGCCCGCGTTGCGCATCACGCCTGCGCCCCAGCTGATCTCGTAGGGCAGCACGAGGTCTCGCCCAAAGATGCGCTCCGCGGCCAGCGCCTCGACCGCCCCTTCGGAGAGCACGCGCACGCCGTCCAGCTCGCCACCTCGGGCCAGCGCCCCCATCAGGCGGGCGAGCGCAGGCGCCGTGGCGTGGCCGTTGGCCGAGGGGATTTCCGCCCGCCGCCAGTCCGCCGATCCGCGGCCGCCCGGCGAGGCCCAGGGGGTCAGGAAGGCGGCGCGCGTGGCGGCGTTGATCTCGCCGAACTTGGGCAGCGCCTTGGGCCGCTCCATCTGCGCCACCCGGTCGTGCTCGGCGTCCGGCAGGCCGATCCACAGGTCGAGGCCTAGCGGCCCGGCGAGGTCCTCGCGCAGCGCGGTCCCCATGGTGCGACCGTCCACCCGGCGGAAGATCTCGCCCGCGAGGTAGCCGAAGGTGACGGGGTGGTAGCCGCTGGCGGTCCCCGGCGGCCACAGGGGCGCCATGGCGGCGAGCTTGCCGCAGATCGCGTTCCAGTCGAACCACGTCTCGGGCGGCATCGGGTCTGGGAAGCCGCTCAAGCCCGCCTGGTGGCTCAGGGCCTGCTCGACGGTGACGGCCGCCTTGCCGCCTTGCGCGAACTCCGGCCACACGTCCGCGACGGGCTGGGCGTATGAGAGCTTCCCCGTGTCCACCAGCCGCGCCACCAAGATCGCAGCCACGGCCTTGGTGGTGGAGAACACCGGCATCAGCGTGTCAGGGCCGAACGGCTGGACGCGGTCGCGGTCCGCATGGCCGGCCCAGAGGTCGACCACCACCTCCCCGTCCAGGCAGGCGGTGAAACGGGCGCCCAGCTCCTCGCCAGCGGCGAAGGCGGCCTCGAACGCCTCGCGCACGGCGGCGAACCGGGGCGGGCACAGCCCTTCCGCGCCTGCGACATCCTGCGCCATGGGGCCGCTCCATCATGGTTAGTGCGGCGTTAAGACGCCTCGTGCGACGCCTCATGCAACACAGGCGCGATTCGTCCACAAGAGGTTGGTCGCGCCCCAAGATGTAGCGTTAGGACTTCGTTTACACGCTAGGGGTGGCTGGCTAGCGTTCCGATGAGCGGGTTGTCGCCGAGCGATTCGGCGCCCGTCCGCTCAACCGGAGCCTGTGAGCGGCATGACGACGGCCGGACCCTGGAGCGTGAAGGGCATCGACCCGAAGGCGCGCGAGATCGCCAAGGATCTCGCGCGGCGCTCGGGCCTCACGTTGGGCGAGTGGCTGAACCAGATGATCACCGACACCAGCGAAGACCCGGCGCCGCCTCCGGCCGAGCGGATCGATCCCCGCATCGACCCCTGGGCGGAGCCGCCGCCGGCGCTGGCGCGCGGTCCCGAGGGCGGGCTCGGCGGCGGCTCGGGGTTCGGCGCGGAGTCGTTCCGCTCGCGCCTGCAGAGCGTCGGGCGCGCGGCGGAAGCGGCGGAGCTGTCCCGCGTCACCCGCGCACTCACCGAGCTCAGCCAGCGCATCGAGGCGGCGGAGCACCGCTCGACGCTGGCGATCAGCGGCATCGACCAGCAGGTGATGGGCGTGCTCTCGCGCATCGAGGACGGCGAGCGCGACGCCTCGGCGACCGCCGCCCGCTTCGACGGCGCGCTCGACGAGGTGCGCGCCGCGCAGGAGAAGATCGCCGCCCGCCTCGCCAAGGCCGACGCGGAGGACGCGCCCCGCGTCGAGGCGATGAAGTCGCTGGAGGCGGCGCTCGCCCGCATGGCGGCGCAGATCTACGAGGGCGAGAGCCGCGCCCGCGCCCAGGCCGCCGAGGCGCGCGAGGGGCTCTCCAGCCTCTCCGAGCGGGTGGAGCGCGCGGAAGCCGCCGCCGCCCAGGCCGCCGGCGCCGCCGACGCCAAGGCGTTCGAGGCCGCGCTCGCCCGCATCAC
>JASLDZ010000388.1 GCA_030151985.1 Caulobacteraceae bacterium
GACGAGGTCGTCCGGCCCGATCTCCACCCGGGGGTCGAAGGCGTGGCGGTCGCTGTCGTAGCGGATGTTCTGCAGGCTGTCGGGCGTGTCGGTGCGCGTGCCCCACACGCCCGCGTCGCCCCCGTCCGCCTTGTAGGCGACGCGCGTCCAGACCACCGGCATCCCCTTGGACCGGGCGAGGGCGGAGATGCGGTTCACATGCGCGATCTGGTCGGGATCGGTGACGTAGGCGGTCTTCGGGAACAGGTCGGGGCGGGTGTAGGCCTGCTGGAAATCCACGTTCACCACCGCCGACCGCTCGCCGAAGCCGAAGCGCGCGCGGGCGGGGTTGGCCTTCACCGCCGCGTAGAGCTCGCGAGCGGTCTTCTCCTCGCGGACCATGGTGGGCTCGAAGCGCAGGTCGGGCACGGCGGTCTCCTCATCAGCCCCATCGCGGCGGGCGTCGGCGCGCTGTTGTCGCCTCGCTCCGCCCCGACCTCACCTGATCTATGGCTATACCATTTGCCTGCGCGGGCAAGCGCTAGGAGTCGTCGGCGCGCCGGTTCTCGGCCGGACCTCGCAGGGCGTCGTTGCGCACGTGGTACTGGAAGCGGTCGGGCCGGTACCAACCGTGGATCAGCTGCACCACGCGCCCGCCGGCGTCGCGCATCACGCGCTCGATCTTGAGCAGCGGGGCCGACGCGCCGACGCCTAGCGCCGAGGCGACCTGCGGCTCGGCCGCCACCGCGGTGATCCACTGCTCCGCCTCCGCCGGCGTCGCCCCGGCGCGTTCGAGCAGCGTCAGGAAGGGGGTGCTGGCGAGGTCGCGCTCGGTGTAGTGCGCGGCGATCGCGGCGGGGGTGTAGGTGACGAGGTAGGACAGGGGCTCGCCCTCCAGCCGCCGGCGGCGCACGACCCGCTGCAGCGCCGCCTCCGCCGCCAGGCCCATCTGTCCGGCCACGCCCGCGCCGCCCGCCGACACGCCGGTCGACTCCAGGAGCTCGATCTCCGTCACCAGCCCCATCTGGTGCAGGCTCTGCAGCAGCTCGTCGAAGGAGCTGCGCACCACCGGCGCGGTCGGGCGGCCGATGATCTGGGTGCCGCGCCCCCGGTGACGGCTGACCAGGCCGTCCGCCGCCAGCTCGTTCAGCGCCCGCTTCACCGTGATGCGCGAGACGGCGAACAGCTTGGCCAGCGCCTGCTCGCCGGGCAGCAGCGCGTCGGGCGGGAAGGCGCCCTCGCGGATGACGCCGCGCAGCACAAGGTAGATCTGGTGGTACAGGGGCGCGGGCAGCGCCTCGTCGAGCAGGGCGGGGGTCAGCCGCGCGGCCCAGCGCGCTTCGAGCGACGCCTCCGCGAGCGCGGAGGGCTGAGGGTCGGTCCGAAGGGGAGCGGCGGAGCTCATCGCCTCGTCCTACACCGGCCGGCGGATCGGGACGAACCCGGCGTCAGTGCGGCTCCTCGCCCCCCGACACGTTCATCGACTCCGCGGTGATGTAGCCCGCCTCGTCGGAGCACAGGAAGGCGACGGCCGAGGCGGTGTCCTCCACCAGGCCCGGCCGGCCCATCGGGATGCGCGCGGCCATGGCGGCCATGTAGCCCGCGACGTCGGCGTGGCCCGTGACCTTGGCGAAGTAGTCGTTCTGCCACGCGCCCAGCCCCGTCGTGACGTGGTTGGGACAGACGTTGTTGACGGTGATCCCCAGCGGCCCGAGCTCGATCGCCGCCGATCGCACCAGCCCCACCAGCGCGTGCTTGGAGGCGGTGTAGGCCTGGGCGTGGGGGAAGCCGGACTTCGCCGCCTGGCTCGCGATGTTGACGATCCGCCCGCCCCGCCCCTGCGCCGCCATGACCTCGGCCGCGACGCGCAGGCCGTGGAAGGCCCCGGTGAGGTTGACGTCGATCACCGCCTTCCAGTCGGCGGGCGAGATCTCCAGCAGCGGCTTCATGATGTAGCCGATGCCGGCGTTGTTGACCCAGATGTCCAGCCCGCCGCCGTGGTCGACGGCGTGGCGGGCCAGCGCCTGCACCTCGCCATAGTCGCGCACGTCGCAGGGGCAGGTGGAGGCGGACAGGCCCTCGGCGCGGAAGGCGGCGGCCAGCGCGTCCATGGCCGACTGGTCGCCGATCATGCCGGCGGGGGTGGCGGCGT
The DNA here is from genome assembly GCA_030151985.1 of Caulobacteraceae bacterium. GTDB lineage: Bacteria > Pseudomonadota > Alphaproteobacteria > Caulobacterales > Caulobacteraceae > JASLDZ01. Next base: position 2,132 of record JASLDZ010000388.1, read on the forward strand.
CCTTGGCGTGGCCGATGTCGGAGATCACGACGTGCGCGCCTTCCCGCGCCAGCCGGTGCGCGATCGCGGCCCCCAGCCCGCCGGCGCGCCCCGAGCCGGTGACGACGGCGGTCTTTCCGGCGAAGCGGAGCGCGGTCATGCCTCGGGCAGGGGCTCGGTGGTCAGGAAGGTCACGTCGGCGATCGCCTGGAACTCGGCGGCGACCTTCTGCATGACCTCGGTGGCCACGTCGCGGCCGAAGGCGTCCATGTCGGCCACGTCGATGATCTCGATGTAGCGGTAGGGCGGCGGGATCTGAGCGCCCATGACGCCGGTGACCCGCATGACCTCGAACCCCGCGATCGAGCCCAGCGCTCGGACGGTCGGGATGTCGGTGTCGCGGGCCCAGGCCTCGTAGCGCTCGGGCGTGACGCCGGGCTTCAGGTTGAACAGGGCGACGAGGCGCATGACGCGGTCTCCGAACTAGAAGGTGTAGCTCACCCGCACGCCCCATGTCCCCGGCACGTTGTAGTACTTGTACCCGAAAAGATAGGTCGTGCCGTAGTCTTCCATCGTGCAGTTCTTGCACTCGGCGGTGATTGAGATCGGCATCTTGTCCAGCTTCAGCGTCAGGCCGAGGTCGAGCAGGGCGCGCGAGGGGTCGAGCCCGGGCTGGGTGCCGGCGGTGCCGACGAACTCCCGCGCCGTCCATTGCACGCCCACCTTGGGCGTCAGGGTGTAGCCCGGCATGACGATGTCGTACTCGCCCGCGACGGCGACGTTCAGCGGCGGGGTGTAGGTCGGGTCGGACAGGTCGCCGTTCAGGCGCACGATGCCGGTGCCGCAGCTGGGATTGCCCGCACCGGGCGCCGCGGCGCAGGCCGCCTGCTGGCCGCGCACCGTGTCGCTGGCGCCGAAGTACAGAGACCGGAGAAGACCGACGTTGCTGGTCAGCGTCAGGTGTTCGATGGGCTTCCAGGTGATGTCGAACTCCGCCCCATAGGTCTCGACGCTGGCGGCGTTGGTGGTCACGAACATGCCCGCCGAGGCGAGGTCGGACAGGAGCTGGTAGTCGTCGACGTTGGCGTAGAAGAAGGTGCCGTTCACCCGTAGCTTGCGGTCTGGCGTCTCGGAGCGGAAGCCGGTCTCGTAGGACCAGACCTTCTCGGGCCCGAAGTCGTTGAAGGTCTGCGCGCTGAACGCCAGCCCGTTCCAGCCGCCGCCCTGGAAGCCGCGCGTGGCCGAGGCGAAGGCCATCACCTGCGGGGTGAACTGGTACTGCACGGCGAAGCGCGGGGTGAACTGGTCGGTCGACAGGCGGGTGCGGTAGCCGGCGGCCTGGATGTCCTCGGTGGTGAAGCCCAGACCCGGGACGTTCGGCGCGGCGAGCAGGCTCTTGATCTCGTGCGTGAACCGACCGCCGAGCGTGAAGGACAGCTTGTCGGTGACCTTGAAGTCGCCCTGCGCGTAGGCGGCCTCCGAAATCGTCTGGTTCTTGGTGTACTCGTCGCCGAACGGGGCCGGAAAATACGGGATCCCGAACAGGCCGCCGAGGTTGCCGGCCGCGCCGAAGTTGTTCCGGTTGGTCTCGAAGAGGTAGAAGGCGCCGACCGTGTAGGTGAGGTACTGGTCGAGCGTTCCGGTGAACTTCACCTCCTGCGAGTACTGGTAGCTCTTCAGCTGCTGCGCCAGGGTGAACTGGCCGATGGGCGAGCCGGCATCGTAGGCGATGGGGCCGAAGTCGGCGTCCGGGAAGTCCACGGCGGTGGACTGCGACACGCCGCGGAAGCCGGAGATCAGGTTCAGCGTGCCCGCGTCGAACTTGAGCTGCAGGTTGGACACCGCACCGTAGCTGCGGACGAGGACGCCCTGCCCCAGCCGCCCCTTCGCGCCGGACAGGAACGGCTCCAGCGCCCCCGGCTGACTGCTGAAGCCGCTGTAGTTGATGCGGTTGCTGCCGTTGGCGCCGTCGCCGTCCGGGAAGTTGAGGAGGTTGGCGCCGTCGTTCTGCTGGTAGTCGGCCGCCAGGTTCCACTCCACGTTCGGCATCGCCTTCGGCAGGATGCGGAAGGCCTCGCGCACCCCCCAGTTATGGTTGTCGTTCAGCGTCTCGTGGGTGGTGACGTTCCTCACGTAGCCGTCGTCGGTCAGGCCGTAGACCGAGGTGCTGGTCAGGAACTGGTCGTTGACCGGCAGGTCGACCGAGGCCCGCCCGGAGAAGGCGTCGTATGAGCCGTACCCCGCCTCGACATAGCCGCCGAAGGTGGGCTTGGGCTTCTCCAGCGTCACCAGGATCGCGCCGCCGGTGGAGTTGCGGCCGAACAGGGTGCCCTGCGGTCCGCGCAGCACCTGCACCGAATCCACGCCGAACAGGGCGAAGTTGTTGGCGTTCTGGCGGGCGATGTAGATGTCGTCGACATAGGTGCCGACCTGCGGCTCGAAGGTCGGGAACGACTGCGTCTGCCCGAGCCCCCGGATATAGTAGACGTTCGCCGACGCCTGGCCGACGTTCTGGCTGGCGAAGAGGTTCGGCACCACCCGGCCCAGGTCCAGCGTGGACGTCACCTGTTGCGCGGCCAGCGACTCGTTCGAGAGGCTGGTGACCGCGATCGGCACGTTCTGCAGGTTCTGCGAGCGCCGCTGCGCGGTGACGACCACCTCGTCCAGCTGCGCGGAGTTCGCGGCGGCGTCGCCCTGGCCGGCCGGAGCGGGCTGGGCGGCGGGGGCGGTCTGGGCCCGCGCGGAGCCGGCGGCCGCGATCGCCGCCAGAGAGACGCCCGCGCAGACGAGAAGACGGGTGTGGCTGGACATCGGTTCCCCTCGCAGTCCTGTGCCGGACCGCTGCGATGTGCGAGGCGCCCCTCACCGTCGCTTTGCTCGTCCGGATTGTATCCAGAACCTAGTCGGAAGGCGGTTTTCCGCGCCTGTCAACGGAAATGGTATACATCTATGTCCTTT
>JASLDZ010000420.1 GCA_030151985.1 Caulobacteraceae bacterium
GGTCTCCTCCCACCTCTACCAGCGCGGCTGCGATATTCTGGAGGCCCAGCAGTTCGAGGAGTCGGCAATCTCCGGTACTTCATACGCGTTGTGCTGGAGGCGGCGCGTCCGGAAAGGGCAGGTTCAGGCTTGAAACGCTCCTTTGAGATCCTGGCGCAGCGCTTTGACATGGAATCAGCCGCGCAACCCGGAGTGCGCAAGCGCGTGATCGTGCCGCCCGGTGCGTTCAGACGGCCATCGGGCCCGCGTCCGTAGTGGATCGGATTGTAGCCGGCGGAGTGAAACCGGTGGAGTTCCGCTCCCTCCGGCAGGTCAAAGCGCGCCGGCGAGCGCGCCGTGAGATCGGCAGGGGGCGACGGCGGCGGCTCCGGCGCGGCCGTCACCCGCCCTGGACGCCCACGCTCCTGGCCGCCTCGACCACGCGCGCCACATTCCCAGTCCTGAGCACGTCGATGGGCGTACGCCCGTCCAGGCGATTGTCCGGGCGGCTAAGAAAATTCAGGACCGCCCAAGGATTACGCGTGGGCAGCGCCTCCTGCACCTCCTGGAGCCCCTTCACCACGCCTCCGTCGCGGGTGAACTGCAGGGTGGGATAGCGACGACGGTTGCTGGGGCCGGGCACGGCCAGGAGCGACCCCTCTTTCACTCGCTCAAGAACACGCTGGCGCGAGACGCCGTTCAGGAGCGAGCACACCTGCGCGAGCTCGAAGGCGCCGCCGGCGGCCTTGAGATCCGCCCTGGCGATCTCGACGCCGCGGAGCAGGGCGCGGGACCGCGCGTCGGGCTCGAAATCGGCCTTGGCGATCGACGCCGTCGGCGGGCCGGCATGGTCGGCCGGCGTCACTCGGCCCATCCGGCGGACCGGCGCCCAAGCCTTCAGCCGGGCCTCCGACTCAGGGGACGAGAAAACGAGCGCTATGCGTACGCCGTCGGGCACGGGCTCCTTCAAAACGGCGTGAGCCTTTGACCTGAGCGCGTAGGCCACGGGGCCCTCTGCGTCCCGCGGTGTTCATGGCGCCTCGCTACCGAGGAGCGGCGGACCCACGACGTCTTGTCGACTCGAGTCACGCCAAAGGAACCGGACGTCACCCTTGATGATGTCAAGTTGGACAACCTGACAGAGTCTAGCCCGCTAGGCCGCTAGCCGCCGCCCGCTTGCGCGCCCCGGGGCGCTCACCGCGCGCCAGGCGGCGGCGGTACGATCGAGCCCACCCTCGCACAGGGAGTCGATCTGCCGCTTGCTCCACAATCGACCGTTACGTTGACGAGGAAGGCGCAGTGGCCGGGACTATAGGAGCTCAGCTCCTGCTGGACCCAGCGGGGGCGCTGGCCAAGCGGTCGTCGTCTTGCAATCAGTCGCGCCCTCCGTGAGGCGTCCCTCCACGGCTTGACCACTCACGTTCTGCCCAAACGTCGGACCTCTTCCGCGTCGCATGCCCTCCAGCCTGACGAAGAGCGCCCTCAGCCCCTGGAGTGGGTCTTGCGGCAAAAGGCCTTCGGTGTTTCCGGCGGGGCAAGGAGCCGGAAGCCCCGGGGAGCGTTGATGGCCCGCTGCGGCTGGAGGGAGCGTTGAGCACCGGCGTGCACGTCGACGATGCGCTCTTTGAGCGCCTGACCGAGCGGCAACGCCAGCTGCTTCGGCTGGTCAACGGGCACTACAGCAGCAAGCAGGCGGCCGACGCGATGGGGCTGAGCCACAACACCGTCGACCACTACGCCAAGGAGGTCATTTCGCTGCTGGGGGTCGGCAGTCGCCGAGACGCCGCGCGCGCCTTCGCCGACTACGAACGGCGCCAACAGTTGGCGCCTCAGCCGCTGGCGCTCGACGCAGCGCCTCCATCCACGGCTCTTCACCCCGAGCAGGACGCACGGGGCGAGAGTGAGCCAGCACATCAACAGCCCGATCCCGGGACTTCCCACATGGACTTGGGGAGCGCTGGAGGTGGTGCTCGACTCGATGGCGGAGGGCCTACCCTCCTACCGTTTTGTCAGCGACCTGGTCGGCATCATCAGGATCCGGGCGCCCTTCATCCCGCCCGACGAGGTCCGCCGCTTGGTGGCGATGACATTCGCGGCCGTTCTGGACCCTTCCTGCAGCTGGGAGGGGTTGATCATGACTTAGCCCCTGTCGTTTCGCTCCTGGCGACGCTCGCTATAGCCGCGGTGATCGCCATCGTTGGATCGGTCGTCTTCCTCGCGCTGGAGCACATGCTCGGCAGCCTCGAAGGGATGACCAACCGGATCTACGCCCCCCCACACTGATCCCGCCAAGCCCGGCGGGGCTGGAGACACCATGTCCAAGGAACGCACCGCCGCTCGGATCGACGCAGCGATCAAGATCGCTGAACGCCTCAACCTCTCCGAGACCATGATCGACTCCGCGCTGAGGGAGACGGGTCTCCTCTGCGCCGATCTGCCGGCCCTGCGCATGCAGGCGAACCTCGCGAGCGAGGCCGGCCACGACGTGTTCACTGCGGTGGGAGCCGCCTACAGCGCGCTGGTGCTCGCGCGTGGCCATCTGAACGCCGCCCACGCCCGCTCCGAAGCCTTGCGTGAACAACTGCGTCTGCCCCGCATGGCGGCCGCCCCCGGACTGGACAAGCCGGACGGCAATCCGCAGGGCTTCGCCGCCGCGGTGGCGGCTTGATCCTAGCCCTAGAGCAGAAGATCGTGTGGGGTCATGCCCCACACGATCTACGGCTGGGCCAGCGCAGGCGCTTGCGGGCTGGTCGCGCTCTACGCCTGCCTTCGGGGACGCGGACCGGAGAGGGCGGCCGCGGCGGTGCTGCTCGGCGCCTTGGCGGCCGTCTGCCTGCTTCAGGACCGACAGCATTGGGTGGACCCGCGGATGTCGATGCTGGCCGTCGACGGCGCCATGCTCATCGTGTTCAGCATTTTCGTCGTGAGCTGGCGCAGGATCTGGCTGCTTTTCGCCACCGCGTTCCAGCTCCTCACTACGGCCGAGCACTTCGCGGCCATCGGGCATCACCTGCCCAAGGCGTCGTTGAGCCTGCAGGCGGCGCTCACTTACGGCGTCATGGCGTCGCTCGCATGGGGGGTGTGGCGGGTGGATCGGGACGTCCGACGGCACCGCGAGCCCGTGCCTGCGGCTTGATCACCTGGTCTCGACATGGCGCGTAGCGCTTGGCCTTGGACGCTGGGGATCGTGGACGTCCGGCTGGTGGAGGAGACCGTGAGCGCCCGATGCAACGCCTGCGGCGCCCTGGAGCGGCTGGACGCCGTGTACGAGATCATCCTCAACGATCCCGCAGCGACGGTTCTGCGCATCGCCACATGTGCGACCTCGGCGCTGGCGAGCCTGCAGCTTGAAGGAGAGGAGCCGTCGCTGGAAGACTTTCGAAGCACCGCGTGGCTGCAGCTGACCGATCTTGGCAACGCCCTCATCGCGCTCACCACCGGGGATCCACCAACCCCGATCGCATCAGCGCCGTACGCCTTGCGGGCGGCAGCGTGAACAGCTCGGCCCCTCGACAGGCGTCTTGACACCGCACCTGATCAGCGGAGTCACGTCCCGCCGATACCCCTATCGCTCGTGAACGCCACGCTGAACGTGTAGTCCCTTGTTCCCGAAGAGAGAGGACAGCCTAAGGGTTTTAAGCGGCGAGTACTTCAAATCACGGTGGAATATCCTTTCCCGAAATATCCTGTTGAGGCTGAGGAGCACCATCAAAGTCTTCTGGC
>JASLDZ010000459.1 GCA_030151985.1 Caulobacteraceae bacterium
TGATTGCGCTCGGTGCGGAGCGTCTCAAGGACGGCCGAAGGCCGCCGCTCCGCGGCGACAGGCGAAGCCTGTCGTCCTTGACACGCTCCGCACCGAGCGCACCCTGGCCTTCAAGAGGTTAAGGGCGGAAACGTCCGCGACTTCAGGAGCTTGGTCTCCGCCTAGGGCCGTCCCAACGCGTAGATCGCATTCATCGCGCGCGCCTGCGCCACCGCATCGTCCCCGCCCGTCAGCGGCGCGGCCCGTCCCGCCATCACCGCCACCACGTGCGCCAGCTGCGCCCCGTAGGTGCTCACGCCTGCGGTCGACAGCGCCTCCCGTTCCCCCGTCTCCCCGTCGACCACCGTCAGCCGCGCTTCCGGCCGGTGCGGCGCCACGAAGGTGGAGAATTCCAGCCGCCCGCGCTCGCCGGTGATCGTGAGCGCATCGTGGCGAGCGGCGGGGCGCATGTCGCAGGCGATGGTCGCCTGCACCTCGCCGAAGCGCAGCCGCGCGCGGGTGGCGGCGTCCACGCCCTGCTCGATGTCGCACTCGGCGGAGAGCACCTCCGACTCCCCGCCCAGAAGCGTGCGCAGCGCGTGCAACGCGTAGCAGCCGAGGTCCATCAGCGCGCCGCCGCCGAGTTCGCGCACCCAGCGCAGCTCGCCCTCCCGCTTGGCGATGTGCGCGTCGAACACAGCCTCGGCCGAGACGATGCGCCCGAGCCGCCCCTCGGCCAGCACCGCCTGGGCGCGGGCGAACGCGTCGTGGAAGCGGTAGTGGAACGCCTCCAGCAGCGGCCGCCCCGCGCGCTCGGCGGCCTCGACCATCGCCTGCGCCTCGACGGCGTTCATGGCGAAGGGCTTCTCCACCAGCACGCCCTTCCCCGCCTCCAGCGCGGCCCGTGTCCAAGCGAGGTGCTCGGACGGCGGCAGGGCGATGTAGATGAGGTCGACCTCCGGGTGGCGGACCAGCCCCTCGTAGTCGGCGACCTGCGCGATCCCGTGCTCGGACGCGTAGGCTTGCGCCTTCTCTCGCGACCGGGCGCCGACCGCGGTGATCGTCACGTCCTCGCGCGCGGCGGCGGGCTCGATCACTGCGCGGGGCGCGATCTTCGAAGCGCCGAGGAGGCCGATACGGAGCATGGCGTCTTCCTAGAGCCCGAGGCGACGGGCGCGGCCCGCCACGGTCATCGCCAGCCGCTCGGCGATCAGCCGGTCGGGGCTGCCGGCGGTCTTGCAGGCGCGGTCGGCGTCGAGCATCTGCGGCTGGAGGGCGTCCAGGTCCGGGAGTTTCCAGCGCGCCATCTGGCGCAGGAACTCGCGCTCCGCCTTCCAGAACACGCCCGACTGCTTGGCGGCGACGGCGGGGCTGAGGCCGCCGGCGCTCAGCACCAAGGCCCGGCGAAGCTTCTGCAGGTGCGACGACATCGCCCGCACCGCCGCCGGCCCGCTCTCGCCCTCCGCATGCGCGCGGCGGAGCGCGTGGTAGGCGGGAGCGAGCCGCCCGCCGAAAGCGTCGGCCGCCGCGTCGTAGAGGCTGGCTTCCGGCTCGACGCCCAGGAAGTCCTCAAGGTCGTCCGGCCCGGCCTGCCGGTTGGAGCCCGGGCCGAGATAGAGGATCAGGCGCTCGATCTCCTGGCGCGCCACGCCCCGCTCGTGCGGCAGGCGGGAGACGAAGAGGTCGAGCGCCTCCGGCGTGAGCCGCAATCCTTCGGCGGCCAGCGCCTCCTTCGCCATCCGCGCCACGTCGCCGGGCTCGTCGTCGTAGAGGGTCAGCGCGGCCGCCAGGTCGGAGCCCTCCGCGGCCTTGCGCAGGGCGGAGCCGCGATCCAACGCGTCGCTCTCGATTAGGAGGAAGGCGTCGGGATTGTATTCGCCCGCGAGGTGCGCCTTCAGCGCCTCGGCCGTCGCCTTCTCTACGGACGCCTTCTCGCCCAACCGCAGGCGCACGAGGCGCCGGCCGCCGGTCATCGAGAGGGCAGCGAGTTCGTCGGCGAGACGGGCGGGGTCGCCGTCCACGTCGGCCTCCACCAGCAGCGCCACGTCGAACGGGTCGTCCGGTCGGGCGGCCACCTTAGAGGCGAGAAGGTTGGCCCGCTCGCGCACGCCGCCGCGGTCCTTGCCGTGGATCAAGGCCGCGCGGACGCCCTTGGGCGGCGCGGAGAGGAAGCGGTCGATGTCGGGCTTCTTGGAGAGGATCATGCCGATCCAACCCGCTTTCCGGGCGGAGCCCTCCTCTGGGCGTCGCATCGGCGCTTCTGCGGCGAGGGGAAGCCCTGAACCTCTTGGCGGATGATTGCGCTCGGGTGCGGCGAACTCAAGGACCGCCGAAGGCGGCCGCTCCGCGGCGGCCCCGAAGGGGCCGTCCTTGACTTCGCCGCACCCGAGCGCACCCTGGCCTTCAAGAGGTTAAGGGCGGACACGTCCGCGGCTTCAGGAGCTTGGCCTCGCAAGGCGGCCTCCTCCGCGTTCACGCCGCCGGCGGGTGCAGCCTGAACCACCGCGCCAGCGCGATGCGTATGCTGGTCGCGACCTGCGCGGCCGCCCGCTCCTCCCCGTCCTGCTCGGCCGCCACGCCCCCGTACGGTGCGTCCGCGGAGTCGTAGGAGACGCGGCCGAAGGAGGAGCCCGCCGTCAGCGCCTTGCCCGTGGCGGCGTCCACCAGCGTCCACTGCGCGGTCAGCCCCACCTCGTAGCGGCTGGCGACGTTGTTCACGCGCACGCCCAGCGGCGCGCGATAGTCGCTGAGCTTGGTCTCCAGGCGGTATGCGGCGGGCTTGTCGCGGTCGCGGCCCAGGCTGTCGTCCAGCTGCTCGCGCAGGAGGTAGCCGTAGCGCGAGTGGTCGGGCGTGATCACCGACACCCCCGAGAGCGCGGGCGCCATGCCCTGCTCGGCGTAGAGCGGGGTGAAGCCGCAGGCGGAGAGGCCT
>JASLDZ010000487.1 GCA_030151985.1 Caulobacteraceae bacterium
GTCACCATCACGAGGGTGTGGGCGCCCATCCAGGGCAGCCAGTGCGTCGCCGCGGCCTGCATCGCGGCGAACAGGCCCAGCGCTCCCGCCACCGCCGCCGCGCCCCGCCGCTCGCCCAGGCGCGCGATCAGGTCGGCCCACAGGAAGGCGCCCACGGTGATCGCGGCGTTCGACAGGATCGCGATCTGCGACGTCTGCCCGAGCGTGAACCCCTGCGCGCTCATCAGATAGGGGCGTACGTAGTCGAAGACGTTGAAGTTGTAGCAGTAAAACACATAGCCGATCAGCACGACGACGTAGGCCGCCACCCGCAAGGCCAGGGGGACCTCGCGGGCGTGGATCATGCGTCCGGTCCCTGGCGCAGGGCGGCGCGGTAGGCCTGCGCCAGCACGGCCAGCTCGTCGAACACCGTCCACTCCTCGACGATGCGGCCAGCGGAGTCGAACCGGCAGTGCGTCATGCCGAGGACGGCGATCGGCAGGCCAGCCGGCAGCGGGCTGAACCAGCCGCCTGTGCGGCTCGTGCCGACAAGCTCCCAGCGCACGGCGGCGATCACCCCGTCGGTCTCGTCGGCCCAGGAGACGTGGCCGACGCTCAGCGTGCCGTCGGGAACCGACGCCATCAGCGCCACGTGGGCGGCGCGGATTGCGCGCAGGCCCGCCGCCACGCGGCCGCCCGCGGTGTGCAGCGTCGCGTCAGGGGCGTAGTGCTCGGCGAGGGCGTCCAGCCGGCGGCGGTTCCAGACGTCGTGGAACAGGTGCCGCAGGTGCTGCTCCAGCGTCTCGCGCGGCAGGTCGAGCGGCTGCGGCGGCGTCTGGCCCTCCATGCGCAGGGGCGCGGGGCGGACGTAGGCCTCGACGGGAGCGGAGGCCGCCGCGAACGCCCTGGCCGTCGCGTGCAGGTCGAGCCCGAGCTGGCGCACGGCCGCGCCATTGTCGCGGGTCAGCCACTCGGTATGGATCAGGCCCGCGCGGCTGATGCAGTCGGCGGCGAAGCGCACGGTGGTGGTGCGCCCGCTGGGCGGCCCGTAGGCGCTCCAGCCCACGTTCATCGCCGAGCCGAAGCCCAGGTGCGCCGTATAGAAGTCGCCGCCGCCCTCGTCGCTCCAGGCGACGTGCAGGGCGTGGTCCTCCACCTCGGGGAAGGCGGCCATCGACGCGAGAGTGTTGGCGACCACCGTCTCCACGCCCCGGATCACGTCGGCGGTGGTGTAGACGACACAGTTGGCGTCGTAGGTGTCGTAGATCATGCCGACGGCGCCGTCAGTCCAGATCTCGCGCGTGATGCGCACGATGTAGTCGACGATGTCGCGGTAGCGGTCGGGGAAGCCGGGCAGGTCCTGACGCGCGCCGCCTTCGCCATGCAGCACGGCGGCCTCGCTGCGGTGGCGCAGGCGGGTGACCAGCGGGCGCGCCGGCAGGGCGTAGGGGCCGACCTTGGTGCGCGGCTTCGGCTCGGCCATGGTCCCTCCCTGCGAGCCGTCTGATCGCGGCCATCCTCCGGATGCACCCCGCTTGCATGCGAAGTCAACCGATGCGACACCGTCGGGACGGCCGCGATCAGACGGCTTGCAGGGAGGGACCATGGCCGAGCCGAAGCCGCGCACCAAGGTCGGCCCCTACGCTCTGCCCGAGCGCCCGCTCGTCACCCGCCTGCGCCACCGCAGCGAGGCCTCCGTGCTGCGCGGCGAGGGCGCGCCCGCCCAGGACTTGCCCGGCTTCCCCGACCGCTACCGCGACATCGTCGACTACATCGTGCGCATCACGCGCGAGATTTGGACCGACGGCGCGGTCGGCCTGATCTACGAGACTTACGACGCCAACTGCGTCGTCTACACCACCGCCGATGTGATCCGCGGCGTGGAGACGGTGGTCGCCAACACTCTCGCGTCCATGGCCGCCTTTCCGGAGGTGGAGGACCACGCCCTCCACGTCGCTTGGACCGACGAGGGCGGCGGAGACTTCTACACGGCGCACCTGGGCTTCGGCTCGGCGATGAACGTGGGCTGGAGCGCCTACGGGCCGCCGAGCGGGCGCACCACCACCGTCCGCTTCGCCGCCGATTGCATCAGCCGCGCGGGCCTGATCCACACCGAGTGGCTGACCCGCGACAACGGCGCGGCCGTGCGCCAGCTGGGGCTCGACCTGCACGCGACGGCCAAGGCGTTCGCCGCCTCCGCCCTCGTCGACGCCTACGTCCGCCCCGCCCCCCTGCGCATGGAGGGGCAAACCCCGCCGCCGCCGCTCGACCTCCCGCGCGAGACGCTGGAGCAGCACCTGCGCCACCTGTTCCACGACGTCTGGAACCGCCGCCGGCTGGACGCCCTGGCCGAGCACTACGCGCCGACCGCCGTGCTCCACACCGCGGGTGGCCGCGTGGCGGCGGGCCTGCGGGCGATCCGCGCCGCCCACGTGGCGCTGATGGCGTCGGTTCCAGACGGCACGCTGAGCGTCGGCCACGTCTCCTGGGCCGACGAGACCGACGGGATCGTCGCCGCCGTGCGCTGGGAGCTCACGGGCACGAGCCGCACCGGCGGCTGGTTCGGCCCGCTCCCCTCCGGCCTGCCGATCGCCATCCTCGGGATGACGCACTGCCGCTTCGACGCCCAGAGGCGCATCGTCGAGGAGTGGACCGTGTTCGACGAGCTGGCGGTGCTGGCGCAGGCCTACCGCGCCGCCCCGGTCGCCGCCGCATGATCCACGCGCGCGACGTTCCGCTGGCCCTGCGGATCGCCGCCTACGTCGTCGTGCTGATCGGCTACGTGTTCTACTGCTACAACTTCAACGTCTTCGACTACGTGCGCCCGTACCTGATGAGCGCGCAGGGATTCACGCTCGGACAGACGTCGCAGATCGCGATCCTGTCCAATGCGGCGATCACCGTGGGCGCTTTCCTCTGGGCGGACCTGATCGCGCGGCTGGGGGAGCGGCGGGGGGCGGCGGCGGTGGCGGCCGCGCTGGGCCTGTTCGCCGCGATGCAGGCGGCGGCGACGCACTGGCTGCCCTGGATGGGCGCCCACACCCTCGTGATGGTGACGGTGGCGGGCTACTACGTGGCGGCCACGGGCGCGGTGGTGACGATGTTCCCGGCCGCCCTGCGCGGGAAGCTGGTGGCGCTGAACTCCGCCATGTTCCCGATCTCCAACATCCTGATCGGCCTTCTCGGAGGCGCGCTGGGCGACGGCGGCTGGCGCTGGCTGCTGTGGCTGGGCGCGACGCCCTTGCTGCTCGCGCCCCTGCTCTACCTCCTGCTGCCCGACCCCCTCCGTGTGCGGGGCTATGGTGAGGACGACGCGCCCGCCGAGACGCTCGAGAAGGGCACTTGGCGGGAGATGCTGAGCCCGCCTTACCGCCGCCTGACGCTGGGTTGCATCCTCTTGTCCGGGATCGACTTCAACGCCTACCAGCTCTTCCTGTCGCTGCTCACCGTCTACCTGAAGGAGGTCGGGCACGTGTCGGCGGCCGTGATGGGCCAGACCTTCGCGCTGGTCAGCCTGGGCTCGCTGATCGGCAGCTTCGCCTGGGCGGCGGTGAGCGACCGCTTCGGCCGCCGGTCGACGCTGGTCGGCTATCTCCTCTGCGCGGTCTGCGTGGTCGCCTTCCTGTTCGCCTCTCTGGGGCCGCAGGTGCAGAAGGCGATCGGCTTCGTGTTCGGCTTCGGCCTGGCCTGCACGGCTGCGTGGGGAGCCTGGTTCGCGGAGATGTTCCCCGCCCGCCTGCGCCCCCACGGCGCCTCGCTGTTCCACGGCGGCCACGCGCTGGCCTTCATGGCGCCGGTGTTCTCCGCCTGGGCGAGCCCCCGCTTCGGCCTCGCGCCCGCCATGGCGGTGGCGGCGATCGTCTACGTCGCCGGCGCGGTGCTGTGGGCGGCCCTGCCGGAGACGCTGGCGCGCGGCCGGGCGCTGCAGGAAGCCGCCGCATGACCACCGTCGAGGCCGCGCTCGCCCCCAGCACCTCGCCCGCCGCCACCCACCCGCCGCCCCTGACGAGGCGGCTGAAGATGGGCTACGGCGTCGGCAGTATGGCCGAGGCGCTGGTCTTCTCCTCGACCACCCAGTTCCTGCTGATCTTCTACAACCAGGTGCGGGGGCTGAACGCGGGCTACGTCGGCATGGCGATCGCCGCGGGCCTGTTCGTGAACGCGATCGCGGACCCTCTGGTGGGGAGTTGGTCGGACCGGACGCGCTCGCGGTTCGGCCGCCGCCACCCCTTCATGTTCGCCGCCATCCTGCCCGTGGCGCTGTCGTTCTGGGGCCTGTTCAACCCGCCCGGGGCCTTGGGCGAGTGGGGACAGCTGGTTTGGCTGGCGGCGCTGAACATCGTGCTGCAGCAGGCGCTGACGCTGTTCCACACCCCGCACCTGGCGTTCGGCGGCGAGCTCTCGCCCGACTATATCGAGCGCACGAAGATCATGAGTTACAACACCTTCTTCCTGTGGGCGGGCGACACGGCCTGCTGGCTCTCGACCTTCGGCCTGTTCTTCGCGGCGACCAAAGCCTTCCCGAACGGCGCGCTCGACCCCAGCCGCTACCTCGGCTTCTCGACCACCGTGGCGCTGCTGATCGGCGGCATCCTGCTCCTCTCCGCCGCCTCCACCGCCCGGCGCATCCCCTGGCTGCCGAAGCCGGCGGCGAGCGTGAAGGGCTTCAGCTTCCCCGCCTTCTTCGGCGACGTGAAGCAGGCGCTGTCGAACCGCAACTACCTGACGATCCTCTTCTCCATGCTGTTCCTGTCGCTGATGCAGGGGGTGAGGGGAGGGTTGTGGATCTACACGGCCACCTTCTTCTGGCGGCTGAACAACGGCCAGATCGTGTGGTTCGCGGTCGGCAGCTTCATCGCCTATGTCGCGGGCTCGGCCTGGGTCTCGCGCATCCACAAGCGGTTCGACAAGCGAGCCACCGTAACCGCCGCGATCGCGCTGTACTGCATCGGACCCGCCCTGCCGCTGGCGCTTGGATACTTCGGCTTGCTGTCGGCGCAGACGCCCTACATCCTGCCGATCCTGATCGCGTTCGGGCTGCTGCAGCACTTCCCCTATTGCCTGATCGCCACGACGCAATACTCGGCGCTAGCCGACATCACCGACGAGAACGAGGTGAAGTACGGCGTACGGCAGGAGGGGGTGTTCTTCTCCACCCAGACCTTCTTCGCCCGCATAGACCAGGCGATCGGCTCGGCGCTCGCGGGGTGGGTGCTGAGCCTCCTGGCCTTCCCCGCCCACGCCCAGCCGGGACACGTAGCGCAGCCGGTGCTGCAAGGACTGGCGCTGGCCTTCGTGCTGTCGACGCTCCCCGGCCTGGTCGGCGCGGCGTGCGCCTCGCGGCTGCGGCTGTCGGCAGCCAGCCATAGGGCGACACGGGAGGCCTTGGAGGCGCGGGCGAAGGGGGCGACGGCCTGAACGCTTCCGTTCCCCGCTCATCCCGGCGAAAGCCGGGACCCATGCTCGGCCTCCTGCGGAACGCGTTGCGCTCAAGGACCACCCTTGCTTGGATCCCGGCTTTCGCCGGGATGAGCGGGGAAGGAAGGGGCGCGGCCAGCTTCATCAAGCAGCCAAGCCTTGAGGTCCCGCACGCCGCTCGTGAGCGCCCGCCCCTGCGGGGTCACGAACCAGTAGGCGGCGCCGGACGGCGTAGTGATCCCGAGCGGGTCGGCGAGCTGGCCGGAGCGCAGCTCGTCCTCCACCAGGAACCGCGGCATCAGCGCGACGCCCGCCCCCGCTGCCGCCGCCTGCGCCATCATCAGGAAGTGCGCGAATGAAGGGCCGGCCTGGGCCGCGTCGCCCGCCTCCACCCCTTGCGCGGCGAACCAGTCGCGCCAGGCGTGCGGGCGGGCCGCCTGGTGCAACAGAGGGTGGGCCAGAAGATCAGCGGGCGCGGCCACGGGGCGGGCGGCGAGGCGGGCGGGGGAGGCGACCGGCGTCATCGCCTCCTCGAACAGGAGCGTGGGGTCGCCGCCGGGCCAGTTGGCGGCTCCCGCGTGGATGGCGGCGTCGAAGCGCTCGTCGGCGAAGTCGAACTCGTCGATGCGGGCGGCGAAGTTGACCACGAGGTCGGGGTGCCGCTCCGACAGCCGCGCCAGCCGAGGCGCCAGCCAGCGCATGCCGAAGCTCGGCAGCACCGCCAGCTCGACGACTCGCTCCGAAGGGCAGTCGGTGATCGCGGCGGTGGCGCGGCGGATGGTTCGGAGCGCGGGCTCCACGGCCTCGACGTAGGCGCGGCCGCGGGCGTTGAGCGCCACCCGGCGGCCGCGCCGGTCGAACAGGGGCTCGCCCAGCCAGTCCTCCAGCGCGGCGATCTGGCGGCTGACGGCGCTTTGCGTCAGGTCCAGCTCATGCGCCGCGCGCGAGAAGCCGCCCGTGCGCGCTACGGTGACCAGCGTATGCAGCGCGGAGGTCGGCGGGAGGTGGCGGCGGCGCTCGTTCATTCCGGTTTCGCATCAGGACGTGAGACATCGTCTCTTTGTCCCGCGCCCCCGCAGGGTCAAGCTACAGGCTCCCGCGAGATGGAGCTGACGCGATGCCCGGCGACCTGATGAACCTCTACAACCGCGCGCCGCTGAAGCCCGTGCGCGGCGAAGGCTGCCGGCTGTGGGACGCGGACGGCCTTGAATACCTCGACTGCGTGGCCGGCATCGCCACCAACGCGCTCGGCCATGCCCCCGCCGTGCTGAAGGACGCCCTGCGGGAGCAGGCGGACAGGCTGTGGCACGTGTCCAACATCTTCGGCTCTCCAGGGCAGGAGGCGCTG
>JASLDZ010000084.1 GCA_030151985.1 Caulobacteraceae bacterium
CCAGATCAAAGCCCTGGCGCACGCGCCCTTCGCGCCGCTCTTCACCCTCGCCGACGACGTGCTCGCCGCCCGGGGCGCCGTCCGCCGGATCGCCGACGCCCGGCCGGGTTATCCCTGCCGCGTCAGCCTCGAGGACGCCGATCTGGGCGAGACGGTGATCCTCGTCCACCATGAGCACCAGTCCGCCGACAGCCCGTTCCGCGCCAGCCACGCGATCTATGTCCGAGAGGGAGCGGTGCAGGCCACGCCTGGCCGGGGAGAGGTTCCGCACCTCCTGCGCTCCCGCACGCTGTCGCTGCGTGCTTTCGACGCCGCGGGCATGATGCTGGACGCCGACCTCGTGGACGGGACAGGCCTGGAGGACGCGACCGAACGGCTGCTGGCCGACCCCGCCGTCGCCTACCTGCACGTCCACTTCGCCAAGCCCGGCTGCTTCGCCTGCCGGATCGACCGGGCCTGACGTGACGGCGCGCTCGGCGGCGGGGAGACGCCTCCTCGCCGCCGACGGCCGCTTATGCGAACGCGTACTGGAAGCCGGTTCCGTCGGTGGTGACGTCGATGCCCTTCACCTCCTCGCCGCCCATCTGCCGGTTCAGGAGCTCGATGGAGAGCTCGGGCAGCATGGTGTTGGTGAGGATGGCGTCGATCATCCGGCCGCCCGAGGCGACCTCGTTGCAGCGGGAGACGATCAGGTCGACCACCGCGTCGTCGTACTTGAACGCGATGCCGTGGTTCTCGGCCACACGCTTGACGATGCGGTTCAGCTGGAGCTTGACGATGCCCTTCAGCATCTCCGGGCTGAGCGGATAGTAGGGCAGGACGATCAGGCGGCCGAGCAGCGCCGGCGGGAACACCTTGAGCAGATCGGGGCGCAGCTGCTGGGCCAGGCTCTCCGGATCGGGCTTGGTCTCCTCGTCTTCCGAGAGGCTGGTGATCAGATCGGTGCCGACGTTGGTGGTGAGCAGGATCAGGCAGTTCTTGAAGTCGATGTAGCGACCCTCGCTGTCGTCCATGTACCCCTTGTCGAACACCTGGAAGAACATCTCGTGGACGTCGGGGTGGGCCTTCTCCACCTCGTCGAGCAGCACCACGCTGTACGGCCGCCGCCGCACCGCCTCCGTCAGCACCCCGCCCTGGCCGTAGCCGACGTAGCCCGCGGGCGCGCCCTTCAGCGTCGAGACGGTGTGCGCCTCCTGGAACTCGCTCATGTTGATGACGATCATCGAGTCGTCGCCCGAGTAGAGCAGCTCGGACAGCACGTGCGCCGTCTCGGTCTTGCCGACGCCCGAGGGCCCGGCGAGCATGAAGACGCCGACCGGCTTGTTGGGGTTGTCCAGCTTGGCGCGGCTGGTCTGGATGCGCTTGGCGATCGCGTCCATCGAGTGGTCTTGGCCGACCACGCGCTTCTTCAGCTGCTCGGAGATGGTGAGGACGGAGGCGATCTCGTCCTTGACCATCCGGCCGATGGGGATGCCGGTCCAGTCGCCGACCACCGCCGCCACCGCGTCGGCGTCGACCTCGGCGAACACCATGGGGCTGTCGCCCTGGGCCGAGCGCATCTCGGCAAGCGCCGCGTCGAGCTGGGTCTCGGCGTCGGCCAGCGAGAGCTTGGGCGCCGCCTCGACCGCCGCTTCGGTGGCCGCGGCGTCGGCGGCGCCGGTGGAGAACTCGGCGCCCGTCTCGCCCTCGTCGCCCGGTAGGGCGGCGACGGCTTCCGGCGACACACCCTGGGAGCCCCGCGCCGCCTGGAAGGCCGCGCGCGCCGCCTTGGCCTTCTCGAGCGCGGCCTTCTCGGCGTCCCACTTCGCCACGATGGCGTCGGCGTCGGCCTGGGCCGTGGCCAGCGTCTCCTTCAGCTTGCCGACGCGGTCGCCGGTGGAGGCGTAGCGGCCCTCGACCTCGCGCTCCGCGATCTCGATCTCGACCTGCAAGAGCTCGACCCGGCGCTTGCGGTCTTCCACCTGCGCAGGCGTGGAGTGCTGGCTGACAGCCACCCGGGCGGCGGCCGTATCAAGCAGGCTGACCGCCTTGTCCGGCAGCTGGCGGGCGGGGACGTAGCGCTGGCTGAGCTTGACGGCCGACTCCACCGCCTCGTCCAGCACGATCACGCCGTGGTGCTTCTCCATCATCGGCGCGACGGAGCGGATCATGGCGACCGCCTTGTCGGTCTCGGGCTCGCCGACGTTGACGGTCTGGAAGCGGCGGGTCAGCGCCGGGTCCTTCTCGAAATACTGGCGGTACTCGGCCCAGGTGGTGGCCGCGATGGTGCGCAGCTGCCCGCGGGCGAGCGCGGGCTTCAGCAGGTTGGCCGCGTCGCCCGTGCCCGCCGCGCCGCCGGCGCCGATCAGAGTGTGGGCCTCGTCGATGAACAGGATGATCGGCTTGGGCGAGCTCTCGACCTCGTCGATCACCTGGCGGAGGCGCTTCTCGAACTCGCCCTTCATGCTGGCGCCGGCCTGCATCAGGCCGATGTCGAGCGAGCGCAGCGTCACGTCGCGCAGAACGGGCGGCACGTCGCCGTCGGCGATACGGCGGGCGAAACCCTCCACCACGGCGGTCTTGCCCACCCCGGCCTCGCCGGTGAGGATCGGGTTGTTCTGGCGGCGGCGCAGCAGGATGTCGATGCACTGGCGGATCTCGGCGTCGCGGCCGACGATCTTGTCGATCTTGCCTTCCTTGGCGCGGGCGGTGAGGTCGACCGAATACTTGACCAGCGCCTCGCCTTCCTGCGCCGAGCCGGGCGCGGCCTCTCCGGGCGTGGCGAAGCCTTCGCCGGGGCTGGCCGCGGCCGTTCCGACCTCGGACGAGGCCGCCGTGATCTTCTCGAACCCGTCCCCCAGCGAGTCGATGCTGATCTTCCGGAACTCGGGGCTCATGTTGTAGAGCGCGTTCTTCAGGCTCTGGGTCTTCAGCATGCCGAAGATCAGGTGGCCCGAGCGCACCTTGCCGGCCGAGAACTGCAGGCTCGCGTAGAGCCAGCCGTTCTGCGTCGCCTCCTCCACCAGGGGCGAGAAGTCGCTGACCGAGGTCGCGCCTCGAGGCAGCTGGTCGAGCGCGGCCACCACGTCGCGCGCCAGCTTGGCGTCGTCCATCTTGAAGGCGGTGCGGATGGCGGCGACGTCGTTGCGGCTGTCCTGCAGCAGCACGTGCACCCAGTGGACCAGCTCCACATACGGGTTGCCCCGCATCTTGGCGAAGCTGGTCGCCGTCTCGATCGCCTTCAGCGAGGTCGCGTTCAGCCGCCCGAACAGCGATGCGCGTGAAATCTCGGCCATGTCGTGTCTCCCCCCGGTCCCTAGTTCCTGATCCGCGCGTCGGCGCGCACGATTCCCGGCCGGCCCATCGGCGCGGCCCAGCTCATCAGTCCGAGCGCCGCGCGACCGTCGAGCCGGGCGCCGAGCGCGTGCGGCTCCTCGATCTCCAGCTCCAGCTCCCAGCTGAGTTCGCTGGGGGCGAGCGCGTGCAGCGCCTCGCGCGCCGCCTCGTGCGCCGGCTGGCCCGGCAGGAGGCGGGCGTAGTCCTCGGTGGAGACGGCGCGGACCATCACCCGGAAGGTGTCCTCCGCCTGCCGCACGCGGCCGCCCAGGAGCGTGTCGACGCCCAGCGCGTTGTAGCGGCCGCCCCTGTCGGGCGCGCCCAGCCGGGTCCGGTCGGCCGGATCGATGTCGCGCCAGCGCGCCACGAACTCCATCAACCGCACGGGACGCTTCAGGATGTGGCTCAGTCCGTCGCGCAGCACCGCCGCCGACCGGCGCGAGACGAAGGCGCCGGCGTAGTGCAGCCGTCGCTGCTGGTCGAAGCCGCCGAAGCCGGCCGCCTCGTCCGTCACCGCGCCCGCGCCCGAGAGCGCCGCCAGGTAGCCGCCGAAACGGTCGTCGGCCGGCCGGTCCGCCTGGGCCGCGGGCTGGGTGTCGGCCCAGGCGCGGTAGAAGAACTGCAGCATCCGGTCGGTCAGCACGTCGAGCCAGCGGCCGAAAGGCCGGTGCTCGCTCATGCGCTTCTCGTAGAAGAGGTATTCGGTCAGGTGGAGGGGCAGCGCGCCCATCGGCCCGGTCAGCCCCATGAACAGGCTGCGCACCCGGCGGCGGCCCTTGGCCGTGGGCTCCACCGCCTCGATCGTCGCGGCCGGGAAGGAAAGGCTCGCCCCGTGCGCCAGGTCGGCGACGTTCTGCGCCGGCAGGCGCGAGCGGCCGATGCGCGGCAGCTTCGGCGCGAGCGCCTCCGCCCGGCGCATCAGCGCCAGGAAGCCCCAGCGGCCGGGCTCGCGCCCCGCGGCGTCCAAGAGGGTCAGATGGTCGGGCGTCGGCCTGTCCGCGCGGGCCACCGCGCGACCTCCCCCTGGTCGGGAGACTCGAACACCGTCTCCACGAAGCTGTTGACCGAGGCGAACTCCGCCAGGAACCGATCGACCACCGCCGTGAACAGGTACATGCGGCCGTTCTCGTAGGAGGCGTCGTCCAGTCGGATCGTCGCCTGCCGACCCCGCCCGAACGCCAGCCGGTCCACGTCCGACACGCGGCGTGTGACCGATCGCGACGTCACCTTCTGGATGCCGTCGATCTGGCGGCGCATCACCGGGTCTTCGGGCCGCCCGTAGAGCGCCAGGTGGTCCTTGAGCAGGTCCGGCGCGCCGTCCGGCCCGTCGATCAGCGAGGCGTAGTTGGGCGTCAGGTGGCTGATCACCCGCCAGGCGGCGTCGCCCAGGCCCAGCGGAGGGCGGGGGCGGGTGGGCGCGCGCAGCATCTCCACCCCGGCCAGCGACACCGCGCCCGGATTGAGGTCGAACGCGCCCGAGCCGAAGCGTAGGAGCTCCGGCAGCTCCCGGTTGGTGACCAGCGCCCGCAGCGACACCTCGTAGATGTCGTCCAGCCGCTCCGCCTCACCCGGCGAGGTGAGGCTGAGGAAGGTCTCGGTGCCGACGTAGTCGGTGCGCCGCTTCAGCCGCTGCTCCTTGGTGGAGAGCCGGCGCGGACGCAGGCGCGTGACGTAGAAGATCGCGTCGCGCCAGTCGTAGAGCAGGGTGCCGAACGCATACAGCGGCGCCGCCGGCCGCGCCCCGCCGACCCGGCCGTGCGCCGTCACCTGCTCGATGCGGTAGACCTCGAAATCCACCGGCCGCGTCCGGTCGGCGATCACCTGGTGCTCGTGCTCGTACGGGCTGATCGAGGTGCGGCCCAGGCTCATCTCGAACAGGTTGATCGCCGGCGTCGCGAACAGCCGCAGGGTCTCGGCGGTGACCACGTCGATCAGCGCCGAGGCGCTGCGCTTGAACAGCACCACCACGTCGCAGTGGGTCTGGCAGCGGGAGAAGGCCGCGCCCAGGCCGGTGAAGTTCGCGAACAGGAACCGCTCGGGGCAGGCGAAATACTCCGACAGCACCCGGTAGCCGCGGAAGGCGCGCCCCTCGTGCGGCAGCAGCGCCTGGTCCTCGCCGAAGCCGTAGGGCTCGGGCCGCGGCAGGCCGGGCAGGCGCACCACCGGCTTGGCGTCGGTCTCGGCCACCACCGCCACCGCGTCGCCGAGGAGCTGGCGGTAGAGCTCGCCGGGGGTGGACTCCGAGCCTGCCAGGTAGACGGGCAGGGACTCGGGCGAGATGTTGGCCAGCGGTCCCGCCGTCGAGGTGAAGCGGATGCGCAGGCCCGCTTCCGCCCGCACACCCGCCGCCGCGGCGTAGCCCGCCACCGACGCGCGGGACGGCAGGTACTGCGCCTCGGTGATCGCCAGCGGCAGGAGCTCGACCGCCTGGCCGGTGCGGAAGGTCACGGGCGTGTCGTGGCCGGGGACCGCGCCCGTCAGCGGCGTCAGGCGCGGCACGACCTGGCCCTTGGCGAGGGTCTCGTCCCCCTCCTCCGGCTTCAGCGAGACCACGCACATCGAGGGCGTGGGCGCGAGATAGTTGGGCTGGATCGCCTGCAGGAGGTGCTGGGTGAAGTCCGGGAACTGGTCCGAGATCTTCAGGTTCACCCGGGCCGCCAGGAAGGCCACGCCCTCCAGCAGCCGCTCGACATAGGGATCGGGATCGTTCGGCGTCTTCAGGCCGAGGTAGCCGGCGACGACCTCGTGCTCGGTCCCGAACTCCTTGGCGCTCTCGCGCAGGTAGGCGAGTTCGTCGTTGTAGGCGCGCAGGAGCCGGGGGTCCAAGGCGCCTACTCCCGCACGACGGCTTCGCCCGTCTCCACCTCGACGTTGGCGAAGAACTTGACCGGCAGGCCCTTCACCGCCCCGGTGATGTCGCCGTGGATCACGTAGGAGACGGCGTTGTCGAAGCCGACGCCCGGCTCGGCCTCCACCCGCGTCTTTTCCGGGTCCATCCGCGGCTCGAAGGTTCGGATCGCCGCCTCGATCTCGCGCGCCCGGCTCTGCACCGCCTTGGCGGTGGAGACGCGGCCCGTCAGGTCCGGCAGGCCGTAGTTCAGCACCGAGGTCTGCACCTGCGGATAGCGCGACAGGTCCTGCCCCGCCGCCATGTGCACCGTGTTGAGCAGCCAGCTCAGCTCGCGCCGCACCGTCGTTCGCAGCGCGCTTTCGGTATAGCGGTCCAGATCGATGCGGACTCCGCCCGTGGCCCGGGCCTGCGCGTCGGTGAGTTCGGAACGCCCCTCGTCGAGCACCGCGGTGACGCGCTCGCTGAGCGTGAGCTTGTCGAACAGCGTGGGGTTGAGCTTGGCTTCCTTCATGGCCGGCCTTCTAGGCCATGACGATCTCGCGGAAATCGAGCACCCCCGTCTCGGCGCCGTCGTCGCGCGACCACAGGCGTTGGCCGAGCGGTGCGTCGCCTTCCCATTCGGTGGCGCGGCCGAGCCGCAGCGTGTCCGAGGCCGCTTCCGTTCCGGGGTAGCGGGCGGGGAGGAGGGCCGCGGCCGACTGGCCGGA
Organism: Caulobacteraceae bacterium; assembly: GCA_030151985.1. Classification (GTDB taxonomy): domain Bacteria; phylum Pseudomonadota; class Alphaproteobacteria; order Caulobacterales; family Caulobacteraceae; genus JASLDZ01. The sequence continues at coordinate 6,874 of JASLDZ010000084.1, forward strand.
GCGCAGCGCCATCTCCACCGGCAGCCAGACCACGTCGCGCAGGTCGCGGGGGCCTTCGGTCTTGATCCTCGAGACGGCCTCGAACGGCACGAGCCCCCAGCGTCCGGCGACGATCGCCTCGAAGCAGGGGCCGAGCCGGGGGTCGGAGTCGGCGATCCAGCCGAACTTCTGGCCGTCGATCTCGCCGGGCGTGTCTCCGGCCGCGTCGAAGGCCGCGTCCCGCAGCGCCGAGCCTTCCTGGGCGCGGCCCGCGGCCAACGCGCCGAGGCCTTCGGCCAGCTGGTCGATCCAGGGCGAGGACGAGACGAGCACGGGGAAGGGAGCCTGGCCGGCATAGGCCTTGGCGCGCTGCCCTTCCGCGGTGATCGCCTGGTGGTAGACGGTGGAGAGCATCTGCACCTCCCCCGCCAGCGAGGCGAGGGCGCGCAGCTGGGTGACGGCCTTGTCCCAGTCCCCTTGGACCGCCATCACCTGCCACAGGAACATGCGGGCGCCCTGGTCGCCGGGCGCCCGCTTGACCGTGTCGACCAACGCCGCGCGAACGGCCGAAAGGTCGCCCGCGCGGAGAAGGTCGTCGCCGACCATTATTTGGAGACCTTGGTCAGATCCCAGGTGGCTTCGGAGCCCTTGGACACTTCGCCGGTCTTCGTGTCCTGCTTGTTGTAGGTGTACTTCACGGTCGCGAAGGCGAACGAGACCGACTCGGTCGGGGTGTCGTCGCCGCCGCCGGAGCCGGACCACTGCACGCTCTCCACCATCACGTCGGTGAAGTCGTACTGGATGAAGATGCCTTGCTTGCCCGCGGTGCCCGCGGCCTTGCGCAGGATCACCTGGGCGGTCGCGTGGTGCTCGCCGGTGCAGCAGGAGTTCAGCATGAAGGGAGAGCCGATGTCGGCCTTCTTCATCACGTTGAAGCTCGAGATCGAGACCTTGCCGGCCGTCAGGCCGCCGCCGCTCGAGCCCACCGTGGTGGGGTTGGACGCGCCCCAGCTGAACGAGAAGATCTCGAACGCGCCGGTCGGAATGCCGGTGGCCGTCGCCTCGCCCTTGATCTTGGTGCCGTCACCGACCTGCATATATGCGTCGAACGCCATAACTTCCTCCTTCGCCCCTAAGGGAGTTTGTCTGGTTCAATCCTCGGGCGCGTAAGCGCCCAGCCTTAGCCCTTCCCGCCCGGAAGGCGGGAAACCATGCTGAGCGACACGTCCATCCCCTCGAACTGGTAATGGGGGACGAAGCGGAACACGCCGCGATACTGCCCGGGGTTCTCTTCGTCCGGGATGATCTCGATGCTGGCCGACTTGAGCGGCTGCTTCGCCTTGGTCTCCTCCGACGAGATCGACGGGGAGGGATCGATGTACTGCTGGATCCAGCTCGACAGGTCGGCCTGAAGCTGCGGACCCTCACGGTTGGAGCCCACCCAGTCGCGCACCATGCACTTCAGGTAGTGCGCGAAGCGGCAGGAGGCGAACAGGTAGGGCAGGCGCGCCGCCAGGTTGGCGTTGGCCGTGGCCGCCGGATCCTCGTACGCCTTGGGGGCGTGCACCGTCTGGGCGCCGATGAAGGTGGCCTGGTCGGTGTTCTTGCGGTGGATCAGCGCCATGAAGCCCGACTTGGAGAGCTCGGCCTCCCGACGGTCGCTGATGGCGATCTCGGTGGGGCACTTCGCATCGACCCCGCCGTCGTCGGTGGGGAAGGTCGCCGTCGGCAGCCCCTCGATCGTGCCGCCCGACTCCACGCCGCGAATCCGGGTGGTCCAGCCGTAGGTCTTGAACGCTTCGGTGATCCGCACGGCCAGGCCGTAGGAGGCGTTCACCCACAGGTGGTTGTCATGCGCGCCGCCCGTCTCCTCCTCGAAGGCGAACTCGTCCACCGGGTTGGTGTTGGCGCCATAGACCGGCCGGCCCAGGAAGCGCGGCAGCGTCAACGCCAGGTAGCGGCTGTCGTTCATGTCGCGGAACGAGCGCCAGGCCATGTAGTCGACGCTGTCGAACTGCTTGGCCAGGTCGCGCGGGTTGGCCAGCTGCTGCCAGCTGTCCATACCCAGCATCTGCGGCGAGGTGCCCGCGATGAAGGGCGCGTGCGCCGCCGCGCCGATCTTCGACAGGCCCTTCATGATCTCGACGTCGGGGCCGGAGTTGTCGAAGTAGTAGTCGCACGTGAAGCAGCCGAACGGCTGGCCGCCCAGCTGGCCGAACTCGGCCTCGTAGATCTTCTTGAAGAGCGGGCTCTGGTCCCAGGCCGCGTCCTTGTACTGACGCAGCATCTTGCGCGTCTCGTCCTTGGAGATGTTCAGGACCCGGATCTTCAGGTCCTTGCCCGTGGACGTGTTCATCACCAGGTAGTTCAGCCCACGCCACGCCGACTCCAACGCCTGGAAGTCCGGGTGGTGGATGATCTTGTTGACCTGCTCGGTCATCTTGCGATCGAGGGCGGAGATCATGCCCTCGATGGTCAGGTAGATGTCCTCGCCGATGACCTGGCTGTCCGACAGCGCCTGCTGCGCCATGGTCTGGACAGCCTGTTCGATGCGCGACTTCTTCGCGTCGGTGTTCGGCTTGAACTCCTTCTGGAGCAGCGAGGCGAAGTCGCCTTCGCTGGTCTCGACGGCAAGGGCCGCGCCCTCGGTCTGCAACGTCGCCATGTGATCCGCCCCCGCCCCCGTTGGCCCTTACGCTTCGCCGCCTTCGCCGGCCGCCGGTTTGGCGGCGGCGAGGCTCTTCATCAGGTCCGGGTCCTTCAGGACCTTGTCGAGCAGGTCCTGCGCCCCGTCCTTGCCGTCCATGTAGGCCATGAGGTCGCTGAGCTCCTGGCGCGCATCCAGGAGCTTCTTCAGCGCCGGGACCTTCTCGGCCACCTTGCCGGGCGTGAAGTCGTCCATGGACTTGAAGGTCAGGTCGACGGCCACCTTGCCTTCGCCGGTCAGGGTGTTGTCGACCTGGAACACGGCGCGGGGGGCGATGGCCTCCATCCGCTGCTCGAAGTTGTCCATGTCGAACTCGGAGAAGTCGCGCTTGTCGAGCGCCTTCTTCTCGACCTCGGACTTGCCGGACAGATCGCTCATCACGCCCATGACGAAGGGCAGGTCGATCTTCTGGCGGGAGCCGTAGGTCTCCACCTCGTACTCGATGTGCACCCGGGGGGCGCGGTTTTCCTTGATGAAACGCTGGCCGCTCTTGGAAGACATGCCCTGACCCCCCGGTCCCTATGACGCCGTTCCCTAACGGCGGGCGGACCTTAGACCCGCGCCAAACCGCCCACAACGGGACTCGGCTGCGACATTCACTCCTCGTCGAAGATTCCGCTGCGCTGCTTCAGGACGCGCTCCATCTGGTCGAGGCCGTCGGGCGCCAAGTCCTTCATCAGGGTGTAGAAATCCATCGTCACCCACCCCTTCGCGCGCTCCAGCATCAGGGGCAGAGGGTGGCTCGGCTCGTTGGCCCGGTAGTAGGCCCCGATCATGTCCAGCGCGCGGATCACGTCGTCCCGGCTGTTCACGCCGCCGGAGACCGAGCGCTTGGCGCCGCCGCCGCCGCCCGAGCCGCCGCCGCCTTCGGCGTAGCCGTGGTCGCCTTCCGCCTCCGCACCGTCGCTCTCGCCGGGAAGGAAGCTGCGGAGGGCCGCCTTGATCTGCGACAGCACCGCGTAGACCGGCGCGTAGTTCGGCGTCTCCTCGCCCTCGGCGCCCGCGGTGAAGGCGCGATCGGCGCGGCGCAGCCCCTCCTCGATGCTCTCGAGGCGCTCGACGGCGGGACCGAGCGCCTCGACCCCCAGTTCGTCCAGGGCGGCGCGGAACAGGCCGTAGCCCTCGGCGGCGGCGCCCTCGCTGCGGAAGCGCTCGAAGTCGGCGCCGGTGAAGCGGCCCAGACGCGGGTGCTGCAGCAGCACCGTGCGCTCCAGGGGCGCCAGGAAGCTCCGGCGGTTGGAGAGCGCGTCGCACGGCGCCTTGCGGCCGGGCACGCCCAGCTCCTCCAGCTGCGGGTGCACCGTGTCCCAGTAGCCCTCGAACAGCCCGGCCAGCGCTTGCACGCCCAGGTCCACCGTCTCCAGCGAGCCGCTCGCCGCGCCGGCGCGGGCCAGGTAGACGGCGAGCCAGACGTCCTTGGTGCGGGCGAACTGGTTCTCGATCAGCTTCAGGATCGCGCGCCAGTCCTTCTCGGCGCCGTCGCCGTCGTCCCCGGACTCGCTCGACTCGAAGGCCTGTTCGAGCTCGGTGCGCTCGTTGTCGTAGGACAGGTCCTCGCCCGAGGGCTGCTCCTCCGAGATGGGGGCCAGGATGGTGTCGAGGTCGAGGGCCATGAGGCGTCCTAGCTGACGGGCCGGGGGGCGGGCGTGGCGGCGACGACCGCCGGGCTCGCGCCGGGCATCGGCCGCGCGCCGTCCCCCACCACCGTGAAGGCGGCCCAGTAGTACGGGTGCGAATACTGGTCGGGCGAGGCCATGAGCGATGCGGCCGCCTGCCGCAGGGAGCCCGAAAGGCTGGGCGCGTTCGCCTGGAACATCGCCGTCATCAGCCGCACGGTGGCCTCGCTGTCGATCTGCCAGTGCGAGACGATCAGGGAGCGCGCCCCGGCGTAGATGAAGGCGCGCGTCAGCCCGCCCAGCGCCTCGCCCGCGCCGCCCAGCCCCGTGCGGTCCAGGTCGCCCTTCACGCCCCCCCCGGTGTCGCAGGCCGAGAGCACCACGAGGTCGGCGTCCAGCTTCAGCCCCAGGATCTTGGAGGCGGAGAGCAGCCCGTCGCTGCCGGGCGCCGCGTCGTCGACCGAGGTCAGGAGCGCGGGCTCGGGCAGGCAGCCGCCGGGCTGGGGCAGGAGGCCGTGGGTGGCGAAGTACAGCACCCGGTACTGGTCGAG